>NZ_JBNMGD010000041.1:0-12841 GCF_050872065.1 Methanobrevibacter sp. | reverse complement strand
GATAAGATTATTATTTAAGTAATTGTATTAATTGCCAAAATTAAAATGAGATGATATAATGGCAGAATTTTCATTAAATATTGATGAAATTAAGGAAGATGTTGAAACAACTTTAAAAGAAGAAGGAAAAAAATTAGAAGATTCAAATATTAAAAATCAAGCTCAAGATAATGCAGTCGCAATTTTTGATGTTGATTTAAATAATCCACAAGCAAGGGAACAGATATTAAAACCTTTAGATAATTTTGGTCTAAATGAGATGTCTAAATCTGCTGCTCATAATGAAATGCTAGCTACTAGATTTGTCGATTTAACAAAAGGTGGTAAGGATTCAGATAATATCGGTGAAAATTTACTTGAATTAAATAACCAAATAAAAGATTTAGATCCAAGTAAAGTAAATTTCACAAAAAAAGGAGTGCTTGGAAATCTAATGAATCCTGTTAGAAAATACTTTGCTAAATATGAGAAAGCAGAAACAGCTATCTCTGATATTGTCCAGTCTCTTGATAAAAGTAGTAAAGTCCTTCAAAATGATAATACAACTCTTTTAAATGAAGAAAATTATTTAAGAGATATTACCAACAAGCTTCTTGCAGATATTGAACTTGCAAAACAAATGGATGAATCTATTGAAGCACAAATACAAACTGCAGAAATTGAAGGAATTGATGAGGAAAAAGTAAAATTTGTCCGTGAAGAGATATTATTCCCTCTTAGGCAAAGAATTATGGATATGCAACAAACAATTGTTGTAAATCAACAAGGTATCGTATCTCTTAATGTAATTAGAAGAAATAACAAAGAATTGATTCGTGGTGTTAAACGTGCACAAAACGTAACTCTTTCGGCTTTAAGAACTGGTGTGATGGTTGCTAGTGCCCTTTACGATCAAAAAATTGTTATGGAAAAAATTAATATTATTAACAGTACAACTGAACATATCATTGAATCTACTTCACATATGCTTAAGGAACAAGGAAGTGAAATACAAAAGCACAGTGCTGAGACTATGATTTCACCAGAAGTTTTAAAAGCATCTTTTTTAGAAGCAATTCAAGCTATTGAAGATGTAAGCACTTATAAAGAACAGGCACTTCCTAAAATGAAAGAAACAATTACATTATTTAGTGACTTAGCTAATGAAGGTCAAAAAGTTGTTGAAAAAATCGAAACAACCAATGACAATATATTAAAATAGTGGGTTTTATAACCCTCTATATCTAATTTTTAAATTATATTTCTGAATTTTTATTGGATTGTAATTAGCTAGTAAAAAAGTAAAAGTGTTTTTTATGATAAATAATGATTGGGATTCAGTTTTAAATGATGAATTTGAAAAAGATTACTTTTTAAAGATTAAGGAATTTGTAAAAAAAGAGTATAATGCCAAAACCATTTATCCTCATTGTGATGATGTATTTAATGCATTTAAATTAACCCCATTAAGCAATGTCAAGGTGGTTATTTTGGGCCAAGACCCTTATCATGAGGAAGGTCAGGCTCATGGGCTTTCATTTTCAACCCCTGAAGGCAGACCCATACCACGTTCATTGAAAAATATTTTTAAGGAAATCAGCGAGGAATATTCATGTCCTATTCCTGAATCAGGATGTCTGGAAAAATGGGCAAAACAAGGAGTATTTTTACTAAATACTGTTTTGACAGTTGAAAAAGGTAATGCGAATTCTCACAGTAAATGTGGTTGGCAAATATTTACAGATAATATGATTAAGATATTAAACAATCAAAAACATCCAATTGTGTTTTTACTTTGGGGAAAACAGGCCGAAAAGAAAAAAGAATTAATAACAAATCCTAATCATTTAGTTTTGATTACTTCTCATCCATCTCCATTTTCGGCAAGAAGAGGATTTTTTGGATGCAATCATTTTAAATTAGCTAATGAATTTTTAAATGAAAATAATATTGATGAAATTGACTGGCAACTATGAACTGCACATATATGTTGAATAACTAAATTACTATTTCATAATGACTTTTTCTATTATCTCTCATTCTGGAATCCATATCTACTAAATCATAAACTAATGGATTAGTTATTAAGACAGACCATATTTCATAAGTTACTTTTATAAATTCATCGTTTAGTTTTATATGGTCATGGACGATTGGACATTTGTATGGAAATTCGCTTTCATCAAATATTAAGTGAAATTCTCCTTTCTTGTTTAAGTGGGGGATTAATGGAAATGTTCTGCATTGAATCGGTCTGATGCTACGGTCACATTTTGGTGGATTGATGCATTTAACAAGATAAATCTGACCTTTCCAGGAGTGAGGATATTTGATTTCAGATGAATCAATATAATATAATTCATAACTGTCGCTATCTTCATACATTAACTCTTCACCAGGTAAGAGATATAATGCTAATTCTTCGTTGGGATAGTCTTCTTCATCATAAACACAGCATATTTCTCCGCATAATTTTCCACAATCAAAATCAACTGGAGATACTTTATCTAGGCGTTCATATATTTTTTCTATTGTTTTTTTCATTTCATCTGCGCTAATTTCCATATTACACACAACTCATATTATCATTTTTTAAAAAAAGTAAAGAAGTGATAGATAATATTAGTTATCTATCTGTATTAAATTTGTCACTAGATTTAATTCCAACAAGTGATGCGAATATAGCTAGGATACAAGCTACTGTACATATTCCGCAGATAATTTGGGAAGCTTGTACAATCATTGTTGCGTATTGTGGATTTAGTTTTAAACTACCCATTATCCAAGCAAATATTAATGTTAAAAGACCTAAACTCATTGTTTGACCTATTGTCCTCATTGTAGCCTGTGAAGCTGATGCAGTTGGTGCATCTTTAGGTGGAACAGAACTCATAATTGCATTCATGTTTGGAGATGAGAAAAGTCCCATACCAATACCTTGTAGAATCATAGCTATAATTATTAGGTAAATTGGTGTGTCGGCGTTTAGAGATGTTAATATTACAAGTGCAATGGTTGCGATTGTCATTCCAATTGCAGATAGTTTTTGTGGATGTATTTTATCTGATAGTTTCCCGGCATTTGGAGCAATTATTGCCATTATGATTGGTGTGATAATCAATATCATTCCAGACATTTGAGCGTCCCATCCTCTTACATATTGGAAATGGTAATTTAATATTGTTGTAACGACCATTATTGCAAGATAACTGCATAATGCTGCAATGTTGGATGATGTGAATTTTTTATTTTTAAATAGATTCATGTTGAATACTGGTGATTTTTGCCTTAGCTCATATGCTATGAATATTACTAGTAAAATAATTCCAATAACGGTTAATATTTTACCAGTTGTTGTAATTAATGTTGTAAATCCATAGATGAATGATAAGATTCCGATAGCATATACTATAGATCCAACTTTATCTATTTTGTCATCTTGATATGTCTTCCATTCTTGAGGTATTTTTAAAATTAGCAATATGATACATAACACTAAAAATGGAATTACAAAGTAAAACATTGATCTCCAACCTAAGTTATGGACCAAAAATCCACAGATAACTGGTGAAAGTGAAGTTGCAAGATAAACACCAGTAACTGTAAGACCTAATGCTTTTCCTCTATTTTGAGGTTTAATTGCTTGAACTACCATTGCCATAGCAGCTACATTTAGGAATGCAACTCCAACACCCTGAATGACTCTGAATATCAAAAATGATTCAGTTGAGAATGCAAGACATGTTCCTATTGAACCTAATAGGAATACTATAATTCCTGCAAGCAATGTTTTTTTAACACCAAATTTTCCTGAAATTTGCCCTGCTGGAACTGTAAAGACCGCCACAACAAGGAAAAATATTGTAGGTATCCAATTTTGAATAACATTGTTCATTGCAAATTCTTGTGCTATTGCTGGAACACCTATAATTATACCATTTGATAAAAATACTCCAAAAAATGAAGTTATAAATGATATAAATATTACATATGTTTCAAATTCAATTTTCATAATTTATCCTCTCTAATAATATTCATACTATTAATTGCTATTTTTTTTATTTTTTCTTTTAGTTCATAATCATTTTCATCAATTCCAACCTTACTTTCCCAATCAAGTGAAATCTGTCTTATTTTTGGAACTAATTCTTCGGCTTTTTTTGTTGTTTTTAACATATACTTACGTCTGTTTTTAGGATTCACTTTTCTTATGATATATCCTTGAGTTTCAAGTTTTTTCAATGCTTTAGCAATGTTTGCTTTACTTTCACCATAAATATTGACTAAATCATCCTGTGAACAATTAGGATTGTCATAAATTATCATTATATAACGCACTTCACGACCTAAATTAAGTCCTTGAATTTGTGAATCAAGATATTTCAGTTGGTTTTTTGATATATTGTGAATAAATCCTATCAGTGGAGCATTATCAAAAACATCTGGAATTTTATCCATATTTTCACCTGAATTATTCTATTTAAATAAAATCATATAAATGTTTCTAATGAAACAGTTATCAATGAAACAATTGTCGAGCATACTAGAAAATAATTTAAAGAAATATTATTAAATATAATAAATAATTGAGGTGTCATCATGAATAAAATGGAAATTGAATTAACAGACGAACAATTAGAAAAAGTAAAAAAATTAGAAGAACAAGGCATCAATGTTGGTCAAGCTATTGACATGCTTTTTGAAGCAAAACAAGAAGTATTAAGTCAAATTGAAAAAATTGAGGAATCTGGTCTTTTAGATAAAGTTTCAAACGTTGATGTTGATAATAAAACTGAAAATCTTGAAGAAAATTATGGAGACCTTGAAAAAACCTATGAAATGGAAGTTCAAGATATCAAACATAAACTTAAATGGTGTAAAGAATTTTTCAAATTCTAATCCTTCTTTTTTTTAAAATTTAAATAGCTATTTGAATTTTTAGGTGTAATCGTGAAGATAAAAACAAAAATAATAATTATTGCAATTTTTTTAATTGTTGTTGCAATTTTTTTGAGTGGAAATGGCTTTTTAAACAACACTAATTATAAAACTATTGCTGATACTGATATAGGTAGTGTGGAAGTTAATACTTATGGAAATGTACATGCCCAAAAGAGCATTGCATTGATTACCGGAATTCATCCAAGAGAAACATTGGCTATTGATCCTGAAATTAACGCCGCAAAAGAGTTTGCAGGCAAGGATGTTAAGGTAATTCATTATAAGGTCACAGTTACAAAAGATCCACAGGATTATAATCTAGGACGTGCAAATGGAGAAAAGCTTGTTCATGATTATGTAAATCCAAATGTCACAGCCAGCGATGCTGATGCAGTTGTTATTAGTCATTCACACATTCCGGAATATGGTGAAGGGTTTTATATAGCTACACCTGCAATGGATGATGCATCTGTCGAAATAGCTAAAAATATAAATCAATCAAGTGATTTTAATTATTATCCAGTCACAGGCAATGAAACATACAAATCAACTTCAGCAGTATTAGTCTCAAGGCCGATTGCAGAAGCAGGTTATCCAACATTTGTATATGAAGTTCCGGAAGATGTTATGGAATTTATGATAACAATGAAGACAAATGATTTATTCCAGTTGATTAGCGATAATGTTTAGATAATAGTATATATTATTTTTAATAAATGATTAGATTAGAGGTCAAATTTATGGATTATGATGTTATTTATATAGGAAGTGGAAATGCCGCATGGCAAGGAGGTCGTTTTTTAAGAAAAGAAGGCCTTAAAATATTAATTGTTGAAGAAAGTTTATTTGGAGGAACATGTGCAAATAGAGGATGTAACTCCAAAGCATTACTTGATGCACCATATGAAATTAAAGCATTAACTGATAATTTTGAAGGTGTTGGAAAATCAGGCAATTTTGAAGTGAATTGGCCAGAGTTAATGAAACTCAAACAAAAACGTATTGCAGGAATGTCCAAATTTTTAGATGGTAAATTCAAAGAGTATGATTTGGATGTTGCACATGGAAAAGGAGTAATCATTGATGAACACACGGTCCAAGTAGGTGATGAAACATTTACCACTGATAAAATTGTAATTTGTACAGGCCTAAAACCAGTTATTCCAAACATTAAAGGAAAAGAATACTTACATGACAGTACTGACTTTTTAGATATTGCAGAACTTCCAAAACATGCAATTATAATAGGTGCAGGGTTTGTCGGTATGGAATTTGCATCAATACTTGCAGAAGCAGGCCTTGAAGCTGATGTAATCATCCGTGGAGATATGGCATTAAAAGAATTCCATCAGCCTTATGTTCAAAAGGTTATAGAAATCTTGGAAAAGAAAAACATTCGCTTCCATTTCAATCAAAGCGTAGAAGAGATTATTAAAGATGATTCTATCGTAATTGATAATCCTGAGGATAAAGTTTCAAATGTAGAAAACTCAATGAATAGTGATGAACTTTTAAGAGATCCTCAAGCAAAAATAGACAACAAAGCATATGAAAATGGATTCACTGTTAATCTTGATAGTGGAATTAGCATAACTGGAGATTATGTAATAGCTGCTATGGGAAGAGAAGCTAATGTAGAAGATATTGGACTTGAAAATGTTGGATTAACCTATACTAAAAATGGAATTAAAGTAAACAATCACTTACAAACCGCAGTTCCAAATATCTATGCTTCTGGAGATGTTGCAGATACTGGTATTGCTAAACTTGTAACCGTTGCAATACATCATTCTAAATATCTTGCAAAAGAGTTATTGGGTCAGGCAGATGAAATTAAATATCCTGTTGTCCCAGCAGTTGCATATACCATACCTAGAATAGCAACAGTTGGTGTTCCAGCTTATATTGCTTATGAAAGCGATGAATATGATGTTCATACAATAAAGTATGGTAAGTCATACTCACTAGAACTTAAAAATGACAGTACTGCAGAAGCAAAAGTTATTGTAGATAAAGAATTAAACATCGTAGGTGCTGAAATATATGCTGCAGATGCAGAAAACGTTGCAAACATGTTTACATTTATCATTAACAAAAAAATAACTTTAGATGAGCTTGATGATATGATTTATGCATTCCCATCAAGTAGTTCTGTGTGCTTGTATAAGTTACATAATATACATTATGATTTTTAAAATTTCATAATCTTTTTTTAATTATTTTTTAAGGAACCATTTAAAAAAATTATATTTTTAGGTGTGTTATTATGTCTCAATTTTCTATTAGATTTGCTGAAAAAGAAGATGTTTCTTTAATTCTAGATTTTATAAAAGAATTGGCAGATTATGAAAAAATGCTGGATGAAGTAGTAGCTAGTGAAGAATTATTGATTGAATGGATCTTTGATAAAAAGGTTGCAGAAGTGATATTTGCTATGGAGGATAATAAGGAAGTAGGTTTTGCATTATTTTTCCATAATTTTTCAACATTTTTAGGTCGTGCTGGAATATACCTTGAAGATTTATATGTAAAACCGGAATATCGTGGAAAAGGATATGGAAAATCTCTAATTAAAAAGCTAGCTGAAATTGCTATTGAAAGAGGTTGTGGAAGATTAGAATGGTGGTGTCTTGACTGGAACCAACCAAGCATTGACTTTTACTTATCTCTTGGAGCTGAACCTATGAAAGATTGGACTGTATATAGGATTAGTGGAGATTCATTGGAAAATTTAGGAAAAAAATAGCATAATTATTCATGGAGTAAAATGAAATGTATACTGAATTGGACATTGCTTTTATTGTAATACTTGAAATTATAGGCATTCTATTTCTTACTGTTGGATTTAGCTATATTAAAAATAAAATTGTAAACCATCGTGAGCTTCAAGACAGAGACAAAATCCTGCCTCAAGAAGAGCTTGAAACACTGCAACAAGTATTTTATTTGATAATGGGAGCTTTACTTTTATTGAATGTTTTAAATTTTTTATTCTTTGAAAATAAGACTCAAATTGAATTAGTATTCTTAGATATTTTTGTATCAGTCATTTCATGTATGGTCATTTATGACAAGGGATTCAATAAGTTGGTATTAATTGGATTAATGCCACTGCAAACTTTAATTGGCATGACATATCTCTATTTCGGTATTAGTTTGAACATTAGAAATGATGTGAATATGTTCTTCTTTGTATTAACTTTAATACATGTTGTTGCAGGCATTTACTTTACAAGATATTATTTCAAAAAATTCCTTCATTTTACAAAAGTTAAAGGTTTAGGATATACTGCAGTATTACTATTTATTATCTTAGGTATTGCTTTTGTATTTACAATTTTTACTGAAGGAACTGGTGTTTTAGATTCAGTAGTTATGGTAAGTAATGCTTTTACAAGTAATGGATATGCAATACTTGGAAATTCCTCCTTAGGGAAATTTACTGATGTTGTTCTTGTATGGAGTGGGTATGTTTTATCTAGTGTAGGTACTGCAACATTGTCTTTTGCATTGCTTAAAAGATATTTTGATCGCAAAATAAATAAACTTGAAGAAGAAGTAAAAAAACAGTCAGAGACTAATGAAAAATTAATAGAATTAATAGAAAAACAAAATGATTAATAATCATTTTACATATTTTATTGCATTCAAGTTGAATTAGACAGAATATGTTAAATTTTATAGAATTAAACTTCTTTTCTTTTTTTGAATTTTTACAATATCACTCCTATATGGAAAAACAATTTCTAGTTATTATTCTAAAAAAATAAATACTTTAATTTACTATTTTTATTTAATGAAAGTTATTACTAGTGCTAGAAACGATAATCTCAAAAGGATAAATGAAATTTATAAGGTTCTAAAAAAGAATGATTTCGGATATTTGATCGAAGAGAATACTTTTTTTAGGAAATTTCCATTTTTAAGGAATTATAAAGCTGAAAATGAAGGTAAATTTCTCGATGAATCAGTTCCATTAAGAGTTAGAAAAGTACTAGAAGAATTGGGTCCAGCATATATCAAATTAGGACAAATGTTAAGTACCAGACCTGATTTGATAGGTATTGAAATTGCAGAAGAACTTCAGCAACTAAGGGACAATACTCCTATAACTCCTTTTGATGAAATGAAAGAGGTTATTGAAGGAGAATTGAATCAACCAATTGAAAACGTTTACAGTACTATTGATGAAATTCCAGTGGGATCTGCATCAATTGGGCAAGTTTATAAGGCTAAACTGAAAAGTACCGGTGAAGAAGTTGCAATCAAAGTTCAAAAACCTAACTCACGTGAAATAATAGAATCTGATGTTAAAATAATGAAG
The DNA here is from genome assembly GCF_050872065.1 of Methanobrevibacter sp. GTDB lineage: Archaea > Methanobacteriota > Methanobacteria > Methanobacteriales > Methanobacteriaceae > Methanocatella. The sequence goes on along the minus strand of NZ_JBNMGD010000041.1, from coordinate 3,597 downwards.
TTTCTTGCAGAAAGAATAGGTAAATTTGTTTTAACATCTGAAACTTTCAATTTATCTGCAATTGTCAATGAATTTGAAAGGTCAATTTTTAAGGAGATTAACTATCTAGAAGAAGTAATGAACATGCAGAATATTGAAAATAACTTCAAAAATATTTCATATATTAAAATTCCAAAAGCATACACTGAATATTGCAGTGAAAAGATAATTACTATGGAATTAATAGAAGGAGTATCAGTCAATGATTTAATTGAAGGAGATTATCCTCATATTAACAAAAAAAGAATTGCAAATTATGGTATTAAATCCTATTTTAAACAAATACTAATTGACGGTTATTTCCATGCAGATCCCCATCCTGGAAATTTAATTGTAACAAAAGACAATAAATTATGTTATATTGACATGGGAATGATGGGAATCTTAAGTGAGGATTTTAAGGAAAATCTTGCAGAATTCTTGTTGCTTTTGATAAGTGGAAATACAGATAATATTATAAAGCAGTTAATTTATATGGATATCATTTCCCCATCACAAAATACACCCGAATTACAGGCAGACATTAATGATTTATTGAATTTGTATTATGGTGCTGAACTGAAAAATATGGATGGTGCAATCAAAGATTTGCTTAATGCAATGATTAAAAACAATATAATTCTTCCAAATGAATTCATAATGATTGGTCGTGGAATTGTTTTGGTTGAGGATACTGGTAAAAAGCTTGATCCCAATTTTAATGCTGCTAGTGAATTGAAGAAACTTTCTAGAAAAATTGTAATTAACAAATATAAACCTGGAAGATTAGCAAAAGTTAGTCTTAATTATCTTTTACAATTAGAACATCTGGCAAAGGATTTGCCCGATACGATTAATAGCACACTTTCAAAACTGGAAGAGGGAAACATTGAAGTGAAATTAAAACATGAAAAAATTGATCACATTATTAATCAGTTATCCATATCTTTGATTTTATCTTCATTGATTATCGGTTCATCTCTTGCTCTCATTACTGATGTTGGACCTACATTATTTGGTTTTCCAATACTCGGATTAATTGGATTTGTCTTTAGTGGAGTTCTTGGAGCTTATCTGGTTTTGATAAATGTAATGAAAAAATAAATAAATTATTACTTTTAAGAGAAAAATAAAAAAATAGAATTTTGTAGATTATTAAAGTCAATAATCTAGCAAAATTATCATACATGTTTAATATCTGTATATTTAGATATTTCACTGTTTATTGTACATAAATCATTTATGTTTAAGTCATGGACATCATTGTGTCCAGTTATCCTTGCAAATTGTTTTAACTCTTCTGTTGAAACTTTTAAATAGTTTTCAATTCTTTTTGCAGCTGCTTCTATTTTAAACATTTCACGATTCTTAGGATCTTGTGTTGCAACACCTACCGGACAGTTTCCAGTATGACATATCTTATATTGTTGACATGCTGAGGCAATCAAAGCTCCTGTTCCAATAGCTATTGCATCAGCACCCATAGCCAAAGCTTTTGCAAAATCAGATGAAATACGAAGACCTCCTGTAATTGTTAGAGATATATCTTCACCATGTTCATCAAGGTATTTTCTAGCTCTATTTAAAGCATAAATTGTTGGAACAGATGTTGAATCACGAATAATTTTTGGACTTGCTGCTGTAGATCCTCCTCTACCATCTATTGTTATAAAATCAGGTTCTGCAAAGCAAGCATATTCTAAATCATCTTCAATTCTTCCTGCAGCGAATTTCAATCCTATCGGTCTTCCTCCAGATTTTTTTCTTAAAGTAGAAATCAATTCTTTCAAATCATCCTTTGAATCAATTCCAGGTATTGTAGCTGGAGAGTGAATATCTTCACCTACGGGTTTGTTTCTGATTTCAGCAATTTCAGGAGTCACTTTAACCCCTTGTAATTGTCCTCCTAATCCTGGCTTTGTGGATTGACCTATTTTTATTTCAATAGCATCACAGTTTTTCAGGTTTTCATCATTTACAGAATACTTGTTTGGAACATACTCAAAGATGTACTTGTAAGCGTTTTCCATTTCTTCGGGCAATATTCCACCTTCTCCACTGCACTGAGCTGTTTTAATACCTGCACTTCCTTTGGCAAGAGCTATTTTACTTTCCCTTGATAATGCTCCAAATGACATATGTGTGATGTAAATTGGACTTTCGATTACTAAAGGTTTTTTAGCATTCTTTCCAATGATGGTTGTTGTATTAACATCAATTGTTGATTCTAAAGGTTGAGGATTTAGCTGACAACCCAAAAGTAGAATTTCATCCCAGTTTGGCATTGGTAGCTCAGTATACATTGAAGCGACTATTGATTCACCAGAAATTGCCATCTGATGTATTATATCCATGTGCCTAATATTCTTATCACTTTTGGCAAATTCTTTTGGATATGATAAATCGTTTAGTTCATTTGAACTTTCAAAATCTGAATTTGAATTTTCATACTCAACAAAATTAGATATTGCCTGTTTACATATAGGGCATTTATCTAAATCATTTAATGATACTCCAGTTGCTTCTTCATTATGAATATGGCCACAAATAAGACATTTATATATCATATTTACACCTCTATAATTAAAATAATGAAAAAAAGATATATAAATTTTTAGACTATAAACAAACAAAAAATTTCTTTTTAAAATCCAAGTTAATGATATATTAATTCTCAAAGTGAAAAAAGAACCCTTAAGAATTGTGCATATAATTAAAACAATGTTATAACTCTAATTTTAAATAGTATTAATAATATAAATTTTAATGTATATAAAAGGTATTAATAATATCGCATAAAAATAGGATGAGAACAGGAAATTAAAACGGACGTTATTTTACATTTTATTAGCTATTATACTATTCACGATTATAATTAATCTAGGGGCTATAAACAGTTTTCTAAGTTTCCAGACAGACAAAACAATTCAGTTTGATGATTCAATTTATGTAGTGCCGGAAGGATGGAACACAACCGATGAGGTAAACACTACTGGAAAAAACGGAAATGCAATGACAAATAACTATACTATTTTGGATTGCTGGGATGACTGGCCTGAAGATTACATGGGACCCCAATCTAAAGAGAAGCTAAGATTCCTAGAACATGGACAATATAAGACCTTAAAAAGCGAAGTCATCAAGTTAGGGGGTAAAAATGTTACAAGAGAATATTACACAAACCCTTCCAAAGACACAAATACTAGCTATCAACACATAGGTGTGGCTTATATCTTCCATAAACAGGACAAGAACTATTGTATTGATGTACATTACTTTACAACACATGACTATGAAAACAAGACATTTACAAAGGAAGTTGATGAGCGTGTGGAAGATATGATAGCAACCATGGAAAATACCAAATACAATTGGTATATATCCACATTCAACAAACTGATGAATAACGAACCAATCGAATGGATAAATTAGATACAAACGAATACTGTCTATTCAGTTAATAAAACAAATTAATGGAATTTAAAATTCAATAATGACAATTCCATTTTAATTAAAATTTAAGTATGCTGTTTAAAGCATTCTTAAATTATCTTTTTTTAATATTACTAATTTTAATAT
>NZ_JBNMGD010000052.1:0-8890 GCF_050872065.1 Methanobrevibacter sp. | reverse complement strand
GAGTAAAAAGAAAATTAGTTAAAAAATTTATTTAACTAAGTCTTCGCCTTTATCAACAACGATTCTGCATGGAACCGGTAATTTCATACCTGCTCTTTTTAATGCAAGTTTAGCTTGTTCAAAGTTTTTCTCGTTACAATCGATAGTAACAATTTTTTGACCTTTTTTAACAATAGCTTCAACACTGATAGGTTTACCGAAAGCATTTCTCATACCACTTTGTACCCTATCCGCACCTGCACCGGTTGCCATTGGGTTTTCTCTTACAATTTGGTGAGGGTAAACTCTTAATTTTAAGTGGTAACCCATTCTACCAGCAGCTCTTTGCATTAATCTGTTAGAAGCAATCCTTGCAGCTTCTAAAGAGTTGTGTCTAATATGAGCTGGTTTTTTAACAGCTAAACTTACAGATACTGGGAATTCATCTTTTAAATTACCCATATCATATTGTACAATTCTTGAATTTGGGGTTTTTCTAATATAATCTCTTCTTGTATAAGCACGAACCATTATAATTCCTCCGAAACAACTATGACATGATAAACATGTTTTAATATAAAAATAGCTATAATATAATCAAATTCAATAATAGCTATATAAAAATTATATATCGTAATAGATAGAATATTTAAATATATTAATTAAGTTATTAATAAATGTTACCATAATTTTGAAAAAATATTAAAAAAAAGTAGAAATTAAAAAAAGTGAAAAAAATGAAAATTAAAGGAATGATATATTTAGATTACAATGATAAAGAATCCGCAAAATTAATCTTTGATTCACTAGAAATAGATAATAAAAATTATTTAAAATCAGAATTAAAACAGAATAAGATAATTTATGAAATCACAAGTGAAACATTAGGTAGTTTTTTAGCAACCACAGATGATTTAATTGCATCTGAAATTGTTGTTGAAAAAATATTATATGCTACACATTAGTTTCATACATGATGATTATATTATTTTTTTATTATTCATACTAACTTTTCAAATTATTAAAAAAAAACTATAATTATAAAAAGTTTTATATAATTATAAGAAAAATATATTATTTTATTATATTAATTTTTAATTAATTCATTTAGAGTGTGTAATTTATGGAATGTTATTATCATCCTGAAAGAGAAAGCACAGATAATTGTGCAATATGTGGTAAATCTGTTTGTAAAGAATGTAGTTTAGAAATTGCAGGTAAAATTTACTGTAAAGAATGTTTAGAGAAAATTATGGGCCTTACAATTGATAAAAAAGCTCAGGAAAAAGCTCAACCTGTTGAACAAAAACCTCTTGCAACAGAATCCCCAGAAATTAATACTCAAAATATCGATGATAATATATATCAAACACAAAATGAAGATGATTTTGAAATACCATACACTACCCAAGATGAATCTCATTCAAATGAATCCAACATAAATGATGACTCACCATACAATATAAAAGAGAATATTGAATATGCTGGAAGATTTGAATCATCCTACACAACTGATTCAGAGATTTATCAACAACCACAAGTAGCTCAAAATGAATTAGACATGCAACAACCAAATTTAAGTCAAAAAACAGGTGATGATTTCATCTACCCTGATCACACTTATGAACCACCAAAAACTACCGCTAGACAAGAATTAGAAGATAAATACGAAAAATATCTTGATGACTTGTACTTTGATGAAAATGAGATTCCATTAGGTGAACAGCTAGCAAAAGATGAAGCACAGTATGGATCATTGACTAGAAAAGAATATACTCCTAAACCTAAGGAAATTCTTGAACCACAAGAAGTTAATGAACCAAAAATAGAAACCCCTGAAGAAATGGAAGCTAGAATTAGGGCAGAAATTTTAAAAGAACAAGAGTTAATGACTGATGGAGTAGTTCTTAAAGAGGAATCTAAAAAAGAAAATAAAAATCGCTTCGGTTTAAGACATAAAGATAATGAATTGCCAACTGAAGATAAAAATATTCATAACTTAAATTATAAGGATGAAAAAGAACCTATGGGTGCTGTTGACATATTATTAACAATAATTCTCGTTATTGTAATCTTAGTTGTGATATATTATATTGTGTACTTATTTTTATTAAGTTCAACTTACCCAACATTTACTGATGCATTATTTGCACTCAGCAATCCTCAAAATATCATTAATACTATTTTGACACAATTATAATAATGAAATATTTTCATTATTTACTTTTTTTATAAATTTTTCTAATGTTTCATTATTTTTATATCCTAAAATCCTAATATTTGATGGATATTTATCAATATATCTGGAAACCATTTTTTTTGGAATGGGATTTTCTAGAATGCTTAAAATCCTTTGATGGAAATGAGATGAAAATCCATGTAAAATAAATTCTTCTAATTCTTCCAAAGTATTATACGGACCATTATCAATAATATTTTTAGCTAATTTTTCATTAAACAAATTCAAGGCAGATAATTCCTCCAAAGTAAAAATATTAGCCGTATTTAAAATAGATTCAACATCACGAATCCCATAGATTATAGAATCCTTTTTAATTTCCCTTTTTAAAACTTCAATAGTCTTTGAGGGCATCATATCTAAAACATCATCAAAATTATCCTTTTGAATACTTTCACGAATTAATGTACCACTTACACCCTCAATTCTTTCAACGAAAATAAACTTATTAGTATAGTCAAATCCAATTTTGCTTAAAGAATTAGAAAATGAAGTTATGACATAATTATCTTCTTCAAGTTTATCTTTTAGAATAATCTCATTAGTAGTTTTATCTACAATTTTATAAGGTTTTGGAGCTATATGGTGACCTAAATTTATTCTTTTTAAAATTTCATCAAATCCTTCTTTTGGTTTATATCCTCTCGGAATATAATCTGTGTTTAAGGACTTAAACATCTTGCAAAGACATAATGAATATTGTCCAGATCCCATAATTCCCATTGGAGGACCTTCAACAACAATGTCTGCCCCAACAGAAATTGCAATTTCTGCTCTAATTTCTCTTGGCAATATATATGGAATGCCTCTACCACTTCTTTCAAATAGTCCCGGAACAATAGCAACAAATAATGAATCAGGAAACATATGTTTTGCAGTTTTCATACAATGAAAATGACCATTATGTAGAGGATTGTACTCAGTAAAATCCGCTATTAAATTTATATCCAAAGAACCATCTGAATCCATACCCTCCATACATACATCATTGAAAAATAATTCTCTATCTCTTTTGAGAATATCTAAAACTTGGGACATGAAAATAAATATAACTTTTAAATTAAAAAAAACTTATGATTTAAAAATATTAAAAAACAAATATGCAATAAATAATCATTAGGAGATTAACAATGGATTTAGTAATTAAAAATTGTAAGTTGGTTAATAAGATTGGAAATTATTCCATTAAGGTAGAAGATGGCAAAATAACTGAAATATCAAAAATACCTATAAAAGCAGATGAAGTTATTGATATTAAAGATAACTATATAATGCCAGGTTTTATCGATCCTCATATCCATTTCAGAGATCCTGGATTAACTCAAAAAGAAGATTTTAAAACAGGAAGTCTAAGTGCTGCAAATGGGGGATTTACAACTGTAATTGATATGCCAAATACCATTCCTAAAACTAACACTTATGAACACCTTAAGGAAAAAATTCAAATTGCAAAAAAGAAATCCGTTGTTAATTTTGAGCTTCAAGCAGGACATAATAATCTTGAAGAAATGAAAAAAATGATTGAATTGAATCCAATTTCATTCAAGATATTTATGGATTTGGAAAGCGACGAAAGTTTAGAAAAAATATTCAAAGATTTATCAATATTAAAGAAAACTACAGACTATAATGGTCTTGTTTGTGTACACTGTGAAAAGAAATCTATCGTTGAAAACGAAACCAGAAAATTAAAAGAAGCAAAAGAAAATACTCCTATAGATTACACTTATGCAAGACCAGTAGAAAGTGAAGATGTCTCCGTGATGCAAGCTATTGAACTTGCAAAAAAAAATGATTTAAGATTACATATATGTCATTTAAGTTCATCCAAATCATTAGAAATGGCAAAATGTGCAAGTAAAGATATGCAAATATCATGGGAATTTACACCACATCATTTATTACTTGATAATTCAGCATACAATACATATGGAACATTCATGAAAACCAATCCTCCATTGAGACCTAAAAATGAAAGTGTGAGAATAACTGACCTGGATGAAGACTCAATCATAGGAACTGACCATGCACCTCACACCCTTGAAGATAAGACAAAAGGAGTCTGGAATTCATCACCCGGAATCCCAAATCTAGAAACTGTCGTTCCATTACTATTAACCGAAGTAAATAAAGGAAATATTAATTTAAATATTATTTCAAAAATCTTTTCCAAAAATGCAGCTAAAGTTTACGGACTTGAAAATAAAGGTGAAATTGCTGTTGGAAATGATGCTGATTTTACAGTAATAAATCTAAAACAAGAAGGAAAATTCAATATAGATGAATTTGAAACAAAAGCAGAATACTCTCCATTCGACGGCTGGACATATATTGGGCAACCCGTAATGACAATAATAAATGGAAAACAAGTAATGAATAAATTATAAATTAATTATTTTTTAAAAAAAAAGAAAAAATAAGGTGTGCGTGTTATCACACCTATTTGTAGCATAATGCATCTTCAGGACATGCTTCGATACATTGACCACATAAAGTACAGAATCCTGCAATTGGTAATTTAGGATTTTCTGTTTTGTGAATCATGTCATAAGGACATGCATCGATACAGTCACCACATTGATCACATTTAGATGGATTGAATGAAATCCTATCTCTAACAACAGGTTCACCATCAATGGTTATTTCATATTGTTCAACTTTCAATGCATCGTTAGAACATACTGAAGCACAAGCTCCACATCTAATACAACTAGTGAAAGATGGTTCAGCATCAGTTTCTACTAAAGATGGGCAGGACATACCAGTTTTGGTAACTACACGAATTGCTTCAGTAGGACATTTGTTAGCACATGCTCCAATAAAGTCACATTTTTCTACATCTCTTCCAATACCTTCTGAGTCTACAGGTGAAGCTTCACCCCATTCAACATTAATTTCTAATGCATCAACAGGACAGAGTTTTACACATAAACCACATGCAGCACATACACTAGGAATAGCAACAGTTAAAGTAGATCCATTAGCAGTAATGAAATCTCCAGGACATGCTTCTACACAAGTGTTACATCCAATACATTTAGCAGAGTCGAAAGTAAATGATTCAATTTCTTTTGTACGTTTGGTAGGTATTTTTTCGGAAATGAATATTGCATTCCATGGACAAGTTTGGGAACATAATCCGCATCTAATACAATCATCATTTACAGTAATTGGGCTTCCCACTTCATCAAGAGTAATAGCACTTACAGGACAAGGTTCTACACAAGTTCCACATCCAACACAATCTTTGATGTATAATGGACCTTTTCCTTTGAGATCTAAATCATATTCTGCAGGTTCTTTAACACCAGGAATACCAATTACATCAACTGGGCAAATGTCAACACATTTTTGACACATTACACAGAAACCTTCAACTTCTTTTAATTTTGTACCAGTGACTTTAATAGTTTCTTGTGGACAAACTTCTTCACATTTACCACATTGATCACATAAAATAGAGTTAAATACTAATCTTGCTTGGCTAACGCCTTCAACAATTTCATAATCTTCTACTTTTAATGCTCCATTAGGGCAAACATCAGCACATTTTGGTTCTCCACCACAAGTGTCACAATGTACAATAGCAGTTGGTGTTACATCAATAGCTGAAGTAGGACAAGTTCCTTCACATGCCCCACATTTAATACAGCCATCTTCATTAAATACAATCATTAATAAACCCCCTTAAATTAGAATTTTTTAATGAGGTTTCCTTCACTGTCTACAATATCTACTTCAGCTAATCTCATTTGACTATCCATTGAGTGAGTAGCACAAGATAAACATGGGTCGTAAGCTCTGATAACCATTTCCATTAAGTTGAAAATTTTATCATCGACTTCAACACCAGGTTTGATGTAGTCTTTAGCAACTTGGTGAATACCCATTTCCATAGCAGGGTTATTTTGGATTGTAGCAACAACAATGTTAGCTTTAGTGGTTAAACCATTTTCATCAGATTCATAATGGTGGATTAAAGTACCACGAGGAGCTTCTACAATACCTACACCTTTACCTTCAGTTCTTTCTAATTCATCTGGGAATTTTTGACCAGATAAATCTTCTTCTAATGCATTAGCAGCACATTCAGCAGAAGCTAATAACTCAATGAGTCTAGCATAGTTGAATAATAATGGTGCTTGAGCATATCCGAAAGCATCACGGAAGTCTTTAAGAGCTTCTCTTGCGAGAGGTGCTTCTTTAGGCATGTCATCACAAACATTAATCCTAGATAATGGTGCAACTCTGTAAATACCTTCTGGGTATCCTAATTCTTTAATGTATGGGAATTTTAACCAGGAGTAAGGTTTTACGTGTTCAGCAACAATGTCAGTGTACTCTTCATTTCTGTATTCGAGAAGGTCACTTCCATCTTTGTCTTTAATTCTTACTTTACCATTATATACATCCCAAGTTCCATCAGGTTTTACGAGACCACAGTGTCTGGTATCTCCAAAGTTACCTAATGAAGAGATTAAGTCAATGTTTTCTTCAAATACAGGAATAGCTAAGTCTAAAGTAGCTTGTGCTAATTCAACATTTTGTTTAGCTCTAGCAAGTAAATCTTTTTGAGTTTCATCATCTAATTCAGTAGAAATTCCACCAGGAGTGGAGGAAGTTGGGTGAATTGGACGACCACCAATTTTTCTAACAATTTCTAAACCATTTCTTCTGATATTAATAGCTTGAAGTGCAACTTCAGGCATGTCTTTAATAACTTGGAAAACATTTCTAGTTTTTCTAGTTCCGTTAGGAATAATTAAATCTGGTGCAGCTAAGAAGTAGAAATGAAGAGCGTGGGAGTGCATGTATGAACCCCAGTTCATAATTTCTCTCATCCTATATGCAGCAGGTAAAATGTCATCATCATTGAATCCAAAGATTTGGTCAACTGCTTTTGCAGCTGCTAAGTGGTGTTGTACATCACAAATACCACAGATTCTTGGTACAATCCTTGCTAATTCTTCTACAGGACGACCTTGTAAGAATTTTTCAAATCCTCTGAATTCCATAACGTGTAATCTTGTTTCTTCAACGTTTCCAGCATCATCAAGATGCACGGTAATTTTAGCGTGTCCTTCGATACGAGTAACAGGTTCCATAGTAAGTTTAACCATATTATTCTCCTCCTTTTTGCATTTTAGCTGGGATTAATGCTGCAGGTAATGTGTAAGTGTAAAAAGTACCTACAATATCATCTAATTGATCAGCAACAGTTTCAGGATCTACAGTTTTATCTTCTTGTACACCGTAGTCAGATGCAATAGCACTGATCATTTTTGCTCCTTGATCTAATACTTTTGCAGTAGGACCATAACATCCTCTACATTGGATACCAATGGAAGGACATTCTGCTCCACATAAAGATACGGTTGCAGGACCCATACATACTAATCCTTGACTAATTAAACATAAGTCAGATTCTGGAGCACCTACTTCAAATTGTCTTTTAATGAAGTCCATAGCTAAACCAGCAGGTGGTTTTTCTCTAGGACATACTTCACAAAGGTTAGTGGATGGTAATTCGATTGTTTCTCCTTTTAATAATGTTAAAATAGCTTCAGCTACAACATCAGAACGAGGTGGACAACCTGGAATCATTAAATCAATATCCATAGTTTCACTGATAGGTCTTACTCTGCTTTCGAGATGTGGTACCTCTTCATGAGGGATAATACCATCAGGGTTTACAGTAGATACAGAGTTAATGTATGCTTCTTCTTCTAATTCTTCAACAGTCCATAAGTTTCCAAGACCTGGAATACCACCGTAGCAAGAACAAGTTCCGTAAGCAATAATCATGTTTGCTTTTTCATTTAACATTTCTGATAATTCTCTGTTTTCATCATTTCTGATTCCACCTTCAACAATAAGAATGTCTAATTCAGGTACTTCATCATATTTAGTATCCATGAGTACAGGAGAGAATTCGAAGTCAGCGAATTCCATAACATCAATTAAAGATTCGTGGAAATCTGCAATAGATAAGTGGCAACCAGAACATCCGCCAAACCACATAGTTCCTATTTTTACTTTATCTGCCATATTCATTCCTCCAATTATTCTTCAGCATTTAATTGTTCTTTCAATGGAGCTGGACCTAATTCTTTGATTCTGTTAACCATCATTTTAACAGCTTCAGAGAATTTTTCACCTTCGGATGCGGAAATCCAATCGTGGTGAAGTCTTTCTTTTCCAATTCCCATATCTTCAACTAATTTATAAACTAATCTCATTCTACGATCTAATTTATAGTTACCAGCATCATAGTGGCAATCACCCATGTGACATCCAGCTACAAATACTCCGTCAGCACCTTCTTTAAATGCTTTTAAAATAAATTGTGGATCAATTCTTCCAGAACACATTACACGAATAACTCTAATATTCGGTGGGTATTGCATACGTGCAGTACCTGCTGTGTCTGCTCCTCCATAGGAACACCAGTTGCAACAAAACATTACAATTTTTACATCATCAGCCATAGAGTTTTTCCTCCTCTATAATATTTCTCCAATTTAGAAAAACATTTTGTCCTTCTAAATCAATTTTAAACTTTTTTAAAAAATTTTAAAATTTTTTTAAAGAACACCATTTAGGTGTGCTTTAAAAACACAATTTCTGTACGTAATGAGCTAGCTCAGCGTTACATTATGTACTGAATAATAT
>NZ_JBNMGD010000053.1:0-8461 GCF_050872065.1 Methanobrevibacter sp. | reverse complement strand
ATTTAAAAGTGACTCAGCAGGATCCATTCCTTGAGCACCAATCAATAAAATAATATCTTCTTTATCTGCTTTTTTGTAAACTTCACTTAAACAATCTTTTAAATTATCAAAATGAACATAGCTAACTTTATTTTTATTTAATACATTGAAGAAAAATTCTCTTTCTTCATCATTAACCCAATTTAAATTATCGACAACATCATTACTTGAAGATAAAATCAATTCAATATTATCATCCATGGATTCAACAAGAGCTTCAGCATTTAATTGATTGATTTCAATACCTCTTGAACCTCTAATAGCACATACAACATATAATTTTTGATTATCTTGAAGCAATTTTAGAGTCTCAGAAATTGTCGATTTAATTCCATCAGGATTATGTGCAAAATCATCATAAATTAACGGTTTATCATTTAATTTTGCAAATCTCCTATTAAGTGCTTTATAAGATTTTACTCCATCAATAATAGAATCCATTTCCACATTTAAAGAAATACATACACCAATAGCAGATAAGATATTCTGTATAAAATGTTTACCTGTAAATGGTAATTCATCAACAGTTAAAATTGAATTTCCTTTATGATAAATAGCTCCATCATCAAAATAGACTGCATTTGGATAATCTATTTTAGACATGGAAGTATAAAATGGATTTTTTGCATTTAATTTCATTACTAATTCATCATCATAATTTAAAACACATATTCCATCACCAATTGCCTCTGGAACTTTATCTATTTCATTAAATATATCATCAATAGAATTTACAAGACCCACATGATCCATTTCAATATTGGTTATTACACCAACTTGTGGCTTAACCGCTCCACTCATTAATGCCGCATGATTTTTCATTAATTTTCCAAGCCAACCTTGAACTTCAGAAACTTCAATGACCAGATAATCTAATTCACCATTTTCCCTAACTTCATCAGAAATCAATTTAGCAACCATCGGATCAATTAAAGTATTAAATTCGGATTCACTATCAGTATTTGTAAGAACATGAAAACCACTAATGCTTAAAATATGATAAATTAAATGAGAAGTAGTTGATTTACCGTTTGTACCAGTTACAATAATATTAGTTGAATTAGGTGAGTATTTACTAATTGCATGTGAAAGTGCTAAAGCATTAGCAAGTTCAATTTTGTCTGTAATTATCAATGGAAAACTAAGTTTCTCAGCCATTTCAATAGCATCACCCTTTGGATTTTGTGTTATTAAACATGCAATATTTTTTTTAAATGCCATTGCAACACCATTACCATCAATCCAATGTCTTACAACAATATCTCCAGTGTGTGCATCATTTAAAAAAGTGAATCTACCTGAAAACCCATCTATTGAAAAAAAGTCAACATTCCCAACAAGTTTTCCTTCGACTAACTTAACTAATTCTTGAATCTTCATATTATCACTCAAAAATGGAATTAAAATATATAAATCTTAGCAAGAATACCAATTATACATAATAAAACTGTAATTCCCCAATAACTAATTATAATCTTTGTTTCAGACATGCCATAATGATTTAAAGTGTGATGTAATGGTTCTACAGGCAATTTAATAATATTTGCTCTGTGAAGTAAACTAACCACTACTGAAATAATAGGTACTCCTAATGCAAGAACTCCAAAGTAAGGAATATCACATACTAAAACAGCAGCTGCATAACCAGCACCTAATACAAATGATCCTGTATCCCCCATAAATATTGATGCAGGATATTTGTTGAATACTAAGAATCCTAAACATAAACCTGCAAGAATTAAGAATGGTGGAATAATTGTTAACTGTCCAAATAGATAACCATATACACAGCAAGCAATTGAAGCAATCCCTACAATACCTGCTGCAAGACCATCCATACCATCAATAAGATTAACTGAATTAATAGAACCAATAATAGCTATTACGACAACAGGAATAGCTAAAATACCTAATTCAAAACCACCAATTGTTGTAACAACCCCTGTTAAAGCAAAGAATAAACCTAATACGATTTGACAAATAATTTTTTCAAGTTCTTCCGGTTCAGTTTTAATTGGTACTTCACCAACAACTTCAACTTTACCCTCTTTAAGTAAATCATCAATTTCAGCTTTTGCTTTAGGGGTAGCAACACGTACTTCTTCTCCAGGTTCAACATCTAACCTTCCAAGAGTAATAACCTCATTGGAACTATTTACAACAATTTTTTGGATTTCTTTAACTTTAAGACCAATTAAATCATCAACTAAACCTACAATTCCTGCTGCAAGCATTATATATGATACAAGTAAAATTGGAGTATTTTGATAATATAATGCTATAATTAAAGAAATAGTAAATAAGAATGCAATACCACCCATTGTAGGAGTACCACTCTTATGTCTGTGTTCACTAACTATTGGATTATCAGCAATCCTTGCCTTAATTAATATCCTTTTAACATACCATGTAAAGAATATTGTAGCACATAATGTTATTAAAAAAATAATCAACATATCTGTATTATTCATTTTACCACACAATAAATCTTTTAAATTAATTAAAATATCTATTGATAATAGTATATAATTATAACTTATAACACAGATTTATATCAATTTTGAAACTAAATTTTCAAGATCATCTTTTGAATTAGCTCTAGCAGTAACTCTTTGATAGCCTTCAGGACCATGAACAACAAAGTCATTATCTTCAAATGATTTTACAGGTTCTTTTGGAGCTGGACCATCATAATTACCAATTGGAATTTCAGTTGAGTAATAATATCTTAATTTATCTGAAATATTTGCCAATGAAAATTCACCAATAGCCATATTAACCAATTCACATAATGAATTGACACCACAAGTTGCAGTTGTTAAATATCTTGTACCATTAGGACGAGTGTTAACCTCAATAGCATATAGCTGGTCATCTTTTGCAGAATACATAAAATCCATCTCAAAAATACCATCAGAATCTAAGCATTTAGCAATTTTATAAGCAGTACGTTGGACTAAATTATTATCTAATCCTTGAACCAAGCAAGGACCTGTTTTTACTTTATTTAATGGATGTGTACCTTCAAAAGTGGTCTCACCTTTATATATAGGAGGTAAAGCAACATATTCTCCATTAAATCCTAATACCTCAATAGAAATTTCAGACCCTTCGATAAATTCTTCACATAATGCTTGATTGAATTTCTCAAAGTATTCAGTGACATCTTCCATTGATTTAGCAATTTTAATATCTTTTCCACCTTGACCTTCACCCTGCTTCAATACAACTGGAAAATCTAGTGTTAACTCTTCGGGACTATTCAATATTTGATAATCCGGAGTTGTTATGCTAATTTCTTGATAAAATTTTTTAGTTTTAATCTTATCTGAAGTTAATTCCACTGCCCTTACTCCAGCAGCAATTACTGGAATTCCATATTCCTCTTCGATTTCTTCTTTCATATGTGCAACATCTATTAATGGAGGGTCAATTCCTATTAATGGAACAATAGCATCAACTTTTTGCATTAATGCAACCTGTTTTGGACCATCCATTCCACGAGGAACAATAAACACTTGATCAGGTAAATCTAAATTAATAGCATTTTCATTAGATTCTGTTAAAACACTTTCAATGTTTTTTCTTTTTACATACCAATCAATATCATCATATAATCTTGAACCGATAAATAATAATTTCATAATATACTCTCCTTTAATAAATCAATAAAATAATAAGCTACTTTTTCAACATTTTCTGTTGGTTTTTCTCCCCACTCCATAGTTTTAGGCTCAATTCCAACAAATATTATTTTAAAATCATTATCCCTTTCTAAATATTTGACAAAATAGGATAATGACATGGAATGTGTTGAAATACCAATTTTTGCAAAATTATCTTTATCAACAATTTTGATATCCCCTGGCTGAGCTCCCATCAAACATGCATCAACTATAATCACATGGGTTGGTTGTTCTTTTCTGATTTTGCCTGTGAAATTTTCAGGGACTGTTTCTGCATTAATCAGTATTAAATTATCTTTTTCAATATTTTCTTCGATTAATTTCTTAATAATGAAAGGTCCAATACCATCATCAGTTTTAAGCTCGTTACCAACACCTAATACCACTAATTTTTTAAAATCAGATAAAAAACTCTTTAATTCTAAATCAAAAGACAATATATCACCTAATAATATTCAGTGTGAATACTTTCTATTCCATTTCCCATTATATATTTTAGTCTTACATTTATTAAATCATTTACACTTACCGACTTTTCATCTAATGGAATTAATAATGGTGAATTCAACATAGGCAATGGTCCAACAATTAGATTATCATTAAGTTTAGTATAGCTTGTAATCTTTAATCCATTAATGGTTCCAGATTTATCTGCTTTTAATGTTAAATCAGCTTCAAACTTGGGATTAATTTCATTTAAAAAATTTAATTCAAAATAGACTATTGGTTTTGAATAGATTTCATAATTCGCTCCTTCATCCCAATGAATATAATTCCTTTCAAGATTAACAAGCTCAACTGTATTAATAATTCCTTGAGGTATAATACTACCATCTTCTTTTAAAAATTGCTTAGCATAATTAAGAACTGGCACCTCTTCCTCATCAATTAATGCAGTATCTAACATTTCACAAACAATTAAATCAGCTTTTTTTGTAAAATTATATTCTAAAACATCCGAATTAATTACTTGAACATTTTCAAATAACTTTAAATTTTCTTTAGCACAATCATATGCTTTTTTATCAATTTCAAAAGAAATAACTTCATCAAAATACTCATTTAAAAAATAAGATAAAATACCACTGCCACATCCTAAATCATAAGCTAACTTATTATTCCCCGTATAGTCAGTTATAGCTTCAAAAAAAGCAGATAATCTATCATTATCTTTAAGCAAATCGAAATGATATGGAGTTGTTTTAAATTTCATGTTAATAAAATAAAAAGAGAAAATTAATGGTGATGATCGTGATCATGTGAATGACCCGGCTCACTAAATTCTTCACCATTTGCAGTACTTGTGAGTTTTACATGCTCAACTCCCTTGAGTCTCATGATTCTTTCAGTTAAATCACGAATTTTGACAATATCCCCATTTACCACAACAATTTCCATACAATACTTATCAGTCATGTGAATATGCATACTACTGTTGATTTCATCTCTGAAACTGTGTTGAATCTCAGCCAGATTTTCCATAACTCCTGTATAATGGTGATCATAAATAATAGTTATAATACCTATTCTTTGACCTTCCATGGAATTCATCCACTGATATCTTACAATATAATCCTGAAGTGCATCACGAATTCCTTTTGAACGAGATTGATATCCTCTATCTCTTAATACTTCGTCAAAATTGGCGAGTAATTTTTTTGGTAATGACATACTTATTCTCATCATAATAATACACATTAAAAATCAATTATTACTTATATGTATAATAATTAAGTATATAAACATTATGATTAATTTATAAAATATTATTAACAATAATATTAAAAATTTATTAAAAAATATTATTCAACTAACAGGTAATACTCACCATCAGTTTTATCAATAGGTTTTAGAAGACCTTTGTTTTGCAGAGATAAAATAATATGATACATTCTAAAATTAGTGAGTTTCAAATCACCATAAAGTAAATGACCCTCAAGAGTATATTTTGAAATTAAATTTTTATCATCAACTAAACTTTTGATTAATTCATAAGATTCTTTTTCCTTTAAATTCAATTCTAACTCTTTAACATCCTTTCTAGAATTAACAGTATTAATTTCTTTTTCATTTCCAGATAAACTAACTTTATTATCTTTGAATGTAACTAAATGTTTATCTTGAAGCTCTTCAAGAATTTGAACTAGATCATATTCATGAAACCCCAATTCCTTTTTTAAAACATTTACTGGAATCCCATCAGGATATTCTAGGTTAAATATTTTAACTTGATCTAAAACAACTTCTTCTTTTTTGGTAATAGTTATCATACAATCAGAAAAATTTAATTTTATATTAATAATATAATAATAATGATACTTAAATATTTATGACAATTGTACTTCATTCTCAAGTGATTTTTGTTCTTGTCTATTTTTTTCGGAATGTTCCTCAGGAGTCAAATCATGAGGCCTTGTGAAAAATAAGTCAATATCGTTAACAACTTGACAAATTGACATATGTAATAACTCTTTTAATGCTAAACTTTTTTGAACTCTGTTTAAAGAATCATCACTGTAAATTACATCATAATCCTTCTTATAATCTTGACGTATTTTAGATGGATCTAAATCAATTTCTAGTTTATTTGCATCATACTCTTCAGTTAAAACCAAAAAATTAATTAATTCTTCTTTTTCATCCTCAAAATCATTATTTTCATCTGCAATAACATCATGGAAATAACTACTTACTGATTGGAAAACATCTCTTGAAACATTTCCATTAATAATATTGTCCATAAATAAGTTAAATATCTCTGAAATATAATATTTACCATTTTCTTCTTTTGTTTGGAAGACTAATTCATTTTCCACATTTGCAACATATTGAGTTAAACTAATATCTTTACCTTTTTCAAATGATTTGATGTCAAATTTAGCATTATTTAATTTATAATCCGCATTACTTTTTAATGCATTATCAATATTTTCAATATCCTCTTTTGTAATCTCCATAAAATTTTCAGACATTTCATTACCTCATTAATACTTTTAATATTATGTTAAAAGTATTTATTTATTAAACTTTATAATAAAAATCATGAAAAGTGAGTGCATACTACTTGAACTTAAAGAATTATCTTCAAATGAAACCATTACAAAAAAAGAACTAATGGATTTATTAAAAAAATATGCTAATATCATATCAGTATACGACTTAATGATGGCTACAGCACAAATGAGAAAAGATGGAGAATATGTTCACGCAAACTATCGTGAAAAATACTTAAAAGTTTATATTGAATATTTCATCATGCGTATGAAAGAAGTCTTAGAACAAGAAGAATATAATCATGATAGTAACATTGATAAAAAATCTTTTGATCAATCTTTCCCAATGCTTGAAAGAGTCTTCGAAAAAGAAAGAATAAGTTCATCAGAAGAAGATAGATTCCCATTGATTTATGTTATTACATCATTATACACCACATTTATTTTAGAAGAACCTATCCATCCTGTTGGAAGTGAATTTCCAGGTAGTTTGAAAGTAGAAGAAAAAAATGGAAAATTTTTATGCCCAGTTAAAGATAAACAAAAAGACAATGTCAATGCAATTTGTCATTTATGTCTTGCAGAACAAACACCAAATGTTTAGGAGGTAAAAGATATGCGAATTTGTCTTTATGGATCTGGAAGTAGAGAAATAGACAAAATTTATACTAATGCAGGATATGAACTGGGCTGTTTAATAGCTCAAAAATCCCATACTCTTGTTTTTGGTGGTGGAAACAATGGAATGATGGGCGCATGTGCTCGTGGAGTTCAAGATAATAATGGAAAATTAATTGGAATAGCTCCTGAATGGATAAAAGACTATGAGCAATTATGTAAAAATTGTAGTGAATTTATTTATGTTAAATCAATGGATGAGAGAAAAAATAAATTTTTAGAAGAATCCGATGCATTCATTATCGCACCTGGCGGAATTGGTACTTTAGATGAATTTTTTGAAATAATAACCCTCAAAAAACTCGAACGACACAATAAAGAGATTATTATTTTTAACATTGATGGCTTTTACAATAAAATGTTTGATATGTTGGATGACATGACTCAAAAAGGATTCTTATCAAATCAATATGATCTTATCAAAATTGCAGATACAGCAGATAAAATCTTTGAATACTTGGAATGAATTTTAATATTTATTCCAAAAACTAGCATATCTAATAACACATTATATTTAAAAAAAAAAAGAGAAAAGAAATAAGATACTTATTTCTTAATTGTTTCAATTGCGCTTTTAGCACCTGTTTTTACAAAAGCACTTTCATCATCAAGTAATTTTTCAAGTTCAGGAATAGCTTTCTCATCACCTAAATTTCCAAGTGCCCAAGCAGCTGCTCCCCTTACTTTCCAATCATCATTTCCTAAAATTTCAATTAACGGATCAACAGCAGGTGCACCCATACGAGATAAAGCTGTAGATGCTTCTCTTCTAACAAGTTTATTATTGTCGTTTAATGTTTCGATTAATGCAGGAATAGCTCTTTCATCATTAATTGCACCTAAAAGAGTAGCAACATGTAATCTAACATTTTTCTTTCTGTGTGATAATGCACCAATTAAATCATCAAGTGCTTCTGAGCCTTTAATTTCTAATTGTCCGAGTGCATCTTCAACAACAAAATCATCTTTATCATTCAATAATTCAATTAATTCTTCAGTAGTATTTTCCATTGCAATCCCTCAAATTGAATATATTTACTATCATTTTAGTAATTAATATAATAT
>NZ_JBNMGD010000039.1:0-14232 GCF_050872065.1 Methanobrevibacter sp. | reverse complement strand
ATTTAAAATTTGTATTATAAATAACTATTTACCATTCTTACCTAAATCATATAAATTATCTATAATAATCTGGAATAAATCATCAGTTTTAACCTCAATCTTTTCATGAGGATTGACTATAAATTCCAAAGCTTTATGAATTACTTCATCGGTATCATGAGACCTAAACATTAAACCTTTATCAATGTAATATTGATCAACAGATAATGTTTCACCAGGATAACAAGAAATAACTGGAGTTTGCAAGATTGCTGCTTCCCTATTCATTGTACCTCCAGCACCAATAACTAAATCACATTTTTTAATAATATTTGAAGTATCAACAGGAGGTTTTAAAATGGAAACACCTTCAATTCCTTCAAAAATCTCAGCTTGTTCCTTAAATCTTGGAAGAATTAAAATGTTAGCCACATCTTTTAATTCATCAACAATTGGGGATAAAACTGATTTTCTACAATCAGCATCCAAATAAGATGCAAGTGACGGTTCTGGCCTCATTAAAATAGTCTTTGGATGAGTTAAATTAAGATTTAAATCATCGAAGATATTATCATTATATTTAAAATCTTTAAAATGCATTAATTCGGAGGTTCCATTATAGGAGATTATTGTATTTGGATCTGCACCAAATTTCATTAATTTCCACATATCAATAATTTTTGGTGTAATAATTCTATCACATAAAGGAAGAGTTAATTTATTAGCCGCTAATGCATGTTCATTATCAAGAACATATAAACTTGGAATTCCTAAACCAAAACTGATTCTTGGAAGTTCAATAGAATGCTTGCTAAGGGCAACATCCACCTTTTCACCATGAATAATATCAACAAGATTATAAACTCTTGAAGTACTTTCTTTTAATTTGTCATATAAATTTGCACCATGCTTACCAACAGATATGAAATCAATGTCATACATTTCCATTAGTTTATGGATATCACCAAATTGCCTTGCTGTAACAATTACATCCTCACCTTCCGCTTCCAAATATTTAATAACATCCTTAAAAAACCTAACATGAGGCGCATTTGAAATATCTATCCATACTTTCATAAAACCACCGAAATTAACCTAATTCATAGCATCTTCAATAGCTGCAATGATTTCATCTAATCCTTTGCCTTCTTTTAAGCTGGATTTAATAATTTTAATATTAGGATTTAGTTTTTTAGCATCTTCAACCATCTTATCAGCATCAGCTCCAACTGCATCAGCTAAGTCAACTTTGTTAATTACAACAACATCAGATGTTTGGAAAATAATTGGGTGTTTTTCTACTGTGTCGTCACCTTCAGTAACACTTACAACAACAATCCTTAGATGAGAACCTAATTCAAAATCAACAGGACAAATTAAGTTACCTACATTTTCAATGATAACCATGTCTAAGTCATCTAACGGTAAATCTCCAAGCCCATGACCAACTAAATGTGCATCTAAATGACATTCTTTACCTGTGTTTAATCCAACAACAGGTACATTGTGTTTTTCTATACGTCCTGCATCAAATTTTGAGATTACATCTCCAGCAAGAACTCCAATTTTATAATCAGTATTATCAATAATTTCTTCTATTAATGTTGTTTTACCAGATCCAATTGCTCCAACAAAATCAACACAGAAGATATCTTTATCTTCTAAATTTTTTAAATTTTTATCAGCTAATCTTTTATTAGCATCCATAATATTCTTTGCAACTTCTACATCAGCAACTTGGTGCATATTATTACCTCCTTAAATTTAAGAGTCATCAGGTTTTTCAATAACCATATTTTTAACAATAATGTCTTTTCCATTCAATATATCAACTTTAAGACTATCACATTTAGGACATTTAACAAGTGGTGCATAGTGATCACTATCATCAAGTATAGCATTACCATGGAAATCACAATCAAAACATTTCATTTCAACTGGAATTTCTTCAAAATTAATTTCTGCATCTTCCATAATTGTATTTTCAATCAAAACACCTAAAATGAACTGTAGCTGCTCTGGATTAATCATAGCTAATCTACCAACTTCAATTGTAACTTCGTTAACTTCAGTAGCATTATTCTCTTTTGCAGTATCTAACACTGCATTTATAATACCCTGAGCCATAGATAATTCATGCATTTTACTACTCCTTAAACATTAATAATTAAATTATGGTTTTGTTAATTAATAAAAGTATTTAATATTTAAATAATAGTGAAGTAATACTTAAATTTAAATTAATGTTGAGTGTCGCAACATTAATATACAACTAATCATAAAATTAAGTAATATTAATGGAGATATTATTATGACATATAAAACTAAATTTGGATTTGGATGCATGAGGCTACCCTTAACCGATGAAAACGATCCATCTTCAATCAATCAGGAATTATTCAACGAAATGGTAGATATTTATATGAAAAAAGGATTTAATTATTTTGATACTTCCTATGCTTATCATAATGGTGCAAGTGAAGTTGCTATTAGAAAAGCAGTAGTTGAAAGATACCCTCGTGAATCCTTTAAAATTTGTGATAAAATGCCTACTTGGGCATTAACTAGCAAAGAAGACAACAATAAATTCGTAAATGAAATGCTTGAAAGACTTGGAGTTGATTATTTTGATGTATTCCTTATACATAATATCAATACTCCGTGGTATAAAAATGCAAAAGAAACCAATACATTCGAATATGTTAAAAAAATGAAAGAAAATGGTGTTGCACACCAAATTGGTTTCAGTTTTCATGAAAAATCAGATTTATTGAAAGAAGTTCTTGATGAATACGGAGATATTCTTGATGTAGTTCAACTAGAACTTAATTATCTTGACTGGGAAGACCCATCCATTGAAGCTCATAAATGTTATGATTTATGTGTAGAGCACGGACTTGATGTTTATGTAATGGAACCACTAAAAGGTGGAGTTATCGTAAATCCTAATGATGAAATCAAGAATGATTTTAAACAGTTCAATCCTGATAAATCAATTGCTAATTTTGCAATAAGATTCTGTGCATCACTTGAAAACGTGAAAATGGTATTAAGTGGTATGAGTAAAATGGAAGATTTACATGATAACTGCAATACCTATGAAAATTTTGAACCGTTAAGTGATACAGAAAATGAATTTTTAGAAAAAATGGCAAAAAAACTTTCAGATAACCTTGCAGTTCCTTGTAGCGAATGCGGATATTGTATTGATGCATGTTCTGAAAAGATTCCTATTCAAGAATATTTCAATTTATACAACACTAGTAAAAATCAACCAGAATCCAATATATACAAATTATATTATGATAAATTGGTAAATGAAAAAGTTTCAGCAGAAGATTGTACATATTGTGGAACATGTATTGATTATTGCACTCAAAAAATAGATATTCCAGATGAATTAGAGAAAGTGGTTGAACACTTCAAAGAAGGTTTCTCACCATATGTATGATTAACTTAAGAAACCCTTATTTTTAATTCTTTAACCATTTCTCCATTTTTATTTATTTTTATAGCTTTTCTATAATACTCAACTGCTTTTGGGAAATATCCTGAATGATAATGTATTAATCCCATTAATGCTAATGCTTCAGAATTTTTATTATCAAAATCAAGCAATTTCTCTAAAATATCCAAAGAAGCTTCCAAATCACCTTGTTCATATAAATCATATGCCTCTTCAAATAATGTTTCAACATCATCAAGAGAAGAAAATTTAGCATCACTTTTTTTAGGTTTGTTGGTTAATAATACTTCCAAATCACTAGCCATTTCATTTGATTTATCAATAGACAATGCTTTTTTAGTGAAATATAATGCAATATCTTTTTGATCTTGATCATATAATATTCTAGCCATTAAAGCTAGTGCTTTAACATCCTTTTTATTATTTGAGATAATATTATTTAAAATATCCTTTGAAGAAGAATAATCTCCAGCTTCATATAATTTATATGCCTCGCTGAATTGATCCATCTCTTCAACACTTGATTGAGTATCAATGATTTCTTCTTTTTGACCATCACTATTAGAAATTAATTTTTTCATGTATTCCAGTATATATTTAGTTGCTCCTTTATGGAGTGGTTTATTATCATTTCCACATTTAGGAGAATAAATACATGCAGGGCAACCATCTTTACAATTACAATTAGTTAATAAGTCGATTGTGGAATTTAAAAGGTCAACAAAAACATCCACTGCTTTTTCAGTAATTCCAATTCCACCATCATAACCATCATAGATGAAAATTGTGGCTTCCTGAGTGTCTTCATGATAATTAGTTGAAAGGCCACCAATATCAAATCTATCACACATAGTATGAAGCGGGAATAAACCAATTAAAGCATGTTCTACACCATGAAGACCTCCCTCAAAAACTTCCTCATCGTTTGGAAACATATCTTTTAAGTCATCTTTAACTTCTTTTGGAATTGTAAACCATAATCCCTTTGTATTGAACTTTAACGGAGGTAAATCAAGTGAAAATGTTTTTATTGGCTTTGAAAAGTGCATTTTTTTATATTTAAAATAATCTTCACTTACTGTTAACTCCCCAAAGTGAATTGTTAAATCACCATATTTTGTTTTTGATAATTTCTTCTTAATTTTAGTCTCAGTTTTATTCAAAACCACCGTATGGTATTCCACATTCTTTTTAGAAACGTTTACATAGCCTCTTTTAAGATTAATGTTATCCACTACATATGTATTTCCTTTATTGATTAAAATAGCTCCTTCATGAGCTTCCCTATAAACTTGAGACCTTTCCATTGTCTCCAAAAGCATTCCATTAACCATTACCTTAAATTCTTCAGAAGAAATTTGGTCCAATGAATGATCCATTGCAGGATTATCATCATATGGATACATAAAGTCCCCACGATGGTTTTCATATAAATCATTTTTAGAGACCAACTTATCAATAACATCCTGGGATATACCGAAGTATTTTTCTGATTCACCACGCTTAAGTGGTAATTCCTTTGCAGCACATAATAAATGAGCTTCTTGTAATATTGGATTATTTAAATCAATAATAGCATTCTCATGAGGCTTATCAAAGAAAAATTTTGGATTATTCATAAAATACTGATCTAATTGATTTTCAAAGGCGACCAATATTGCAATTGATTTTTGATTACTTCTACCTGCCCTTCCAGATTGCTGCCAAGTAGAAATCATAGTGCCAGGATAACCAGAAATAATGACCGCATCAAGTGAACCTATATTAATTCCAAGTTCCAATGCGTTTGTACATGTAACACCCAAATATTTTCTGCTTTTAAGGCCGTCTTCAATTTCACGTCTCTCTTCAGGCCTATATCCTGCCCTATATGCTGCAATTCTATGAGCTAATTTTCCTTTCACTTTTTCCATATCTTTTTTAGCCCACATTGCAATTAATTCTGTGGTTTTCCTTGAAACTGTAAAGCATAATGTTTGTATATCCTTTAACATCAGATACATGAAAATATTTTCAGTTGCCATATGCACAGATGGTGCATTTTGAGTATGACTTTTACCCCTAACATAATTTTGAAAAGGATTATATAAAATAAAATCTTTTTCCCCACTAGGTGAAGTATCTTCATCAATCAATATAAAATCCTGTCCAGTTAATCTATTAGCTAATTCCAAAGGATTAGCAAGGGTTGCAGAGGACAATATAAATTGAGGATATGATCCATAAAAATTCGCTATTCTTTTTAATCTTTTAATTAAGAATGCAACATTAGAACCAAATACTCCTTTATAATAATGAGATTCATCAATTACAATATATCTAAGATTTTTATAAAATCTGGACCATTGATGATGCCATGATAATATCAAATGTAGTTGATATGGATTTGTTAGGACAATCCTTGATTTTTCACGAATTCCTCTCTTTTGACTTCTTGGAGTGTCTCCATCATAAGTTCTGGGATTAATGGTTATACCTAACTCTTTTTCAAGATTTTCTAAAACATGTAATTGATCATTAGACAAAGCTTTTGCAGGATAAATATAAAGAGCAGTAGCATCATTATCCTCAATCATGGTCTCCATTATAGGTAAATTAAAAGCTAAAGTTTTCCCTGATGCTGTTGGTGTTGTAATAATTACATTTTCACCATTTTTAATGCATTCATATGTATCCGCTTGATGTTTATATAACTTTGCATCTTTAGAATCTAAATAATTGACAATACTCTCGTTTAAATTATCAACTTTCTTATAACTAGCTTTTTTAGCAGGAATTGTTTCAATATGAGCAATATTTTCCCTATACCTAACATCATTTTTGAACATGTCAATATTGTCTACATCAACCATAATATCCGCTAAAATTAAAATTAATAATTATATTTTAAATTAAATTAATATTTAAATAATTCGTGTTTTTAAAAATAGTAAGTTAGAAAACTAGTTTCTAACTTATTTATATGCATATTATGGGAAAGTTAATCCCCAATTATAATCTGTTTTTAAAATTATTAAAGTTTATCTTAATTATCCATTACTACTTTTCAAATGCTCTTTACATTATTTTATTAATATGATATCTACATACATTAAACTATACTAAATTTTGAGGGAAAATATGATTTCATATGAAGAATTTGAAGATATAGTTGTGAATATACTTGAAAGAGATATTTCTTCAAATGAAGACCAAAAGAATGCAATATTAGCTCCATGTAATAAATCATTATTTCTTGTTGCAGGACCTGGTTCTGGAAAAACAACAGTAATGGTGCTAAAAATATTAAAATACCTTTTTGTAGATGATATTAAACCTAATGAAATAATAGCTACAACATTTACAAGAAAGGCTGCTGATGAATTGTATTCTAGAATACTTGGTTGGGGAGATATGATTAAAAGTTATCTTCTAAACAATAACAATGACTTTGATACCATTGCAAAAATTACATCAATTGATTTCAATCAGATAATAATCGGTACAACAGACAGTATTGCTGAAGAATTAATTAGAGAATATAAAAAACCCGGTGAAAATCAATCCATCGTTATTGAAGGATTTGTAGCTAATTCTGCAATGATAAAAATCCTTATTGAAGATGAAAAATATCTCAATAAAGATTTAGTGGAATATCTCAAAGAGGTAAGTGGCAGAGAAAAAATTGAAGAACCCTCTAAGATGAGTGAAATTCTTATTGAAATGAAAAATAGAATCTATTATGATGAAGTTGATTTTAATAAACTATACAATAAAACACAAAAAGATAGTGGAGCACGAATCGCCTTTGACTGTATAAAACAATATGAAAATAAACTTCAAAACAAAAATATAATTGATTTTACAATGCTTGAAGCAGAATTTCTTAAAAAGTTAAAAAATAATGAATTAAAAACATTATTAGATGAAATTAAAATTGTTTTAATTGACGAATATCAAGACACAAATTTGCTTCAAGAAGATATCTACTTTACAATTGCCTATTATGCTCTTGCAAATAATGGTAACATAACTGTTGTAGGTGATGATGATCAATCACTTTACAGGTTTAGAGGAGCAACCGTTGATTTGTTTACCAATTATCAGAAACGTATTAAGCAAAAATTAGGTATTGATGTTGAAGAGATAAATTTAAGGACAAATTATCGCTCAACAGAAAATATAATCGAACATTGCAATCAATTTGCTGAATTGGATAGAGAATATCAAAAAGCAAGAGTTGAAAATAAACCTAAAATCATTGCTCCCGATTTCGATAACGACAAAATGCCAATTTTAGGAATGTTTAGAAACAATCCAGAAATGCTTGCAAAAGATTTAGCAAGATTAATTAATCAACTTGTAAACAAAGGTGAAGCCAAAATAAAAGTTTTACAAGTCTTAAATAAAGAATACTATGAAAAAGTAAATGGTGCAATTGATATTGCAAAATTACAGCAAATTAAAGAAGAAAATATAAAAGCTGGGCGTGAAATTAAAAATATAACCCTTAAATTAGATAGTGACTATGGTTCAGCATCAGATATTGCAATTTTATCATATTCTCCTAAAGAATCATACTATGGAAACCGTTCATTCTTACATTATCTAAGGAAAAATCTCAAAAAATTAAGACAACCAATTGAAGTATTTAATCCTAGAGGAATTGAACTTCAAGATATTGATGTTGTTGGTGTTTTCTGTGGTTTGATTCTTGAATGTATTGATCCAGAAAGCACTATACAAAAATCTGATAAAACCATACCTAAATTAGCAATTCACAACATGAGGCGCTGGAGGATAAAAGCTAATGATTTCATTAAACTAAATCCTGAACCTCATGAACCTATTACATTATCTCAATTTGTTACTTATTGGCAACTTAGAAAGCCAAGGGGACATAAAGAATGGCCAAAAACTGCAAGTCTAATGGAACTTGCATATAAGATAATAACTTGGATCGATGAATTACAAGAAGATGTGGAAGGTATTGTATATTTGGAAGCAATTACCCAATCAATTACACAAACTGGATTTTTTAATGATTATCATTCAAACATTTCATTTAAAAATCCAAAAGAAGAAAGAGAATCAATTCTTGAGGCAATCTGGAATATTTTCATTCCTTTATCCACTGGAGGGATTAAAATTGATGAGTCATTACTTGAAACATTACCGGATAACAGAATTAATGTATTATCAATTCATCAATCCAAAGGATTAGAATTCCCATTAGTTATCGTAGATGTAGGTTCCAGATTTAAAAAAAATGATGTTAGAACTCAAAAATTAAGATTCCCAAAATTAATTAAAGAAGAATTAACACTTGAAAACAGAATAAGACAATACAGCAAACTTGGACAAAATAAAAGAGGAGAAAAAGATAAATCATTTGATGATTTAACAAGATTATACTTTGTTGCATTTTCAAGAGCTGAAAAAGTATTACTTTTAGTTGGTTTAAATCCTGCTATTGAAGGATACAATAAAAAGAATGACCACTTTGACATCCCGAATGTTGCTCTTGGATGGAGCAGGGATGAAAAGTATATTGGATTTAATGAAATCTATTTAATTTAGGAAGTGATAATGTGAAATTACCATCAAGGTCAAAATCATACATGATTCCGGAATACAGTGTGACCGGCGACTTATTGTCCTACTTAACCTGTAATTTACAATACAGATACCAAAACAAAGGAACATTACCTCCATCCAAACCTGTTCAAAGATGGTTTGGAGAATTTATTCATGGTGTTATCGAAGAAGCTTACATACAATGGAAACAATATGGTACAAAATTTCCATGGGACTGGAAAAAAGATATTAGACCAATTGAAGATTTAATTGATTTAAGATTACAGATTAGAGGTCTTTATCCATTTGATGAAGATTTATTTTTCAGCATTCATAATCAAACAGATAAAGAATTAACCATTGATGATTTAAATGAACATGACCATAAGAAATTAGCCAGTGCTAGAGCAGAAAAAGCAATAAACATTTGGGGAAAAGATTTATTTCCATTAATTGATTCATCCGAACATCTTATAAAAGGTATACGCAATATGCCCAATTATGATAAAAATAGAAGCAGATCAAATTACTACGGAATCAATGGGGTAGTAGATGTTTCATCATCTGTTAAAATCAATAAAACACTTGAACAAAGTACTCTTGATAACTATAACAATAAAATTTTAGAATACTTAAAAAAAGATGAAAATTTCCAAAAAAGGCTTGCGAAATTCGATAGCAATGATGAATATGAAATTATTATTGATTATAAAGGAATGAAAAGACCACCAGAGAAAGTCACTAATCCCAAAGTTGAAAATAAATGGGAAACTCATAAACAACAAATATTAACCTATTCCTGGCTTAGATCAGAACAAAAATCATCTAAACCAATAATTGCTGGAATTATTTTTTATTTAAATGAATTAGTTCCATCAAAAGAAGATTTAGTTTTGATTAAAGAAGAATTAAACAGCGGATTAACTGATGTCGGATATGAATATGATGAAGATATAGAGTTGATTAATAACTGGCAAGAAGATGACAAAGCTCCTGAACTAAGTGATAGCTTTAAAATAGATAGGTCAATTAGAATCATTAATGTTGATGAAAGTGAAAGAGAAAAGGCACTTTCAAAATTTGATAATGTCGTTTTCAACATTGAAGAATCATTAATTAAAGAGATGAATGGATGTAAAATTCAAGACGCATGGAAAGGGGATTCTGATGAAAGAACCTGCAGCGCTTGTGATTTTAAAACTTTCTGTAAAAATAACAATGTTAAAACAAAAGACTTTAAAATTCCATAATACAAAAATACTATCGGCGATTATAATGAGTAATTTGGAAACTAACAAAAAATATTGTGAAACCATTGAAAGTAAAATTAAACTTGATGCAAAACCTGTTGCTATGAAGTTAATAAAAACTGAAGATGACTTACCGGAAGGCATCAATTTAATAGATGAAAAAATTAGACATTGTGAAATGGTTAGAAAAGCTTCTCTTGGAAACACTTTTTACTCCACAATTGACCAACAGTTATGTTTAGGTGGAGCAGGTGCAATCGGACTTAGAGATATGCCTGAAAAATTAGCAAATGGTGAAAAATATTTCTCATTAGGAAGATTCCAAGATTTAGAAACCGCTAAAAAACTAACTGCAGAACTTTCCGTCGTTAAAGATATACACTGGGGAATGATTTATGCTCCTTTAGATGAAGCAAACTTTGAAGCAGATGTTATTCAAATCATAACCGAACCAGTTGGCGGAATGAAACTTGCACAATCTATTGTCTATAAATCAGGTGCAAAAATTGAACCTTCCTTTGCAGGTATCCAATCATTATGTGGAGATGCATTTGCAAACCCATACATCACAGATGGTATTAATTTCACCTTAGGTTGTGATGGTTCAAGAAAAGCAGCAGATATCAAAGATAATGAAATGACTGTAGGTATTAGTAAAGCTAAAATCGAAGAAGTTATTTCTGGTTTAGATTCAATCTAAAAGCGCTAAATAATCATCATAATGGTTAATATTTAATAATTCTTTTTTATTTTTTTCTTTTACTCCATAAAATATATATCCATCAGCAAAAATTTTTCTTAAAATCGGATTTAAATTATCATCCTCATTTTCTAAGTATTTCATCAAATTTAGTCGTGGTGCTACAAAAGGCATACCCAATCCTTCAGCAGTATCCAATAACCCAGTTTTTTTCCTTCTTAAAATAGATATTGTATGATAAGGATCATCTGAATTATTACTTACTTCAATCATGCGGTTAAATGTTTCAGTTGACACTGTCGGTTGGTCTGCTGTAATACATAATGCAAACTCAGAATCAATATTCGACAATCCATTGTAAAGTGATACTGATAAACCTACATCAATAGGACTATTAGTTATGAATTTAACAGAGTCTTTATAATTATCAAAAATAGCTTCTTTTATTTCACTAGCATAGTGGCCAAGTACTACAATACATTCATCTATATCTGCAGATAATGCATTATCAATAGTTGTCTCTATAACAGTTTTATCTTTAAAGGGTAGAATAAGCTTATTTTTTAACTCAATATTCCGAGAAATTTGATCTTTTCTCATTCTGGAGTTTTTTCCAGCTGCAGTAATAATAGTTGAGATTGACATAAAAAAAGAAAAAAAAGATAAATTCCTTATTCTGGAATATATCTTACAATTTGAGCATAAATACCCATTCCAGTACCTTCACCTTCAGTCCACATTTTAATTAATACAGGATAATCATGATTGTTTGTTACTACAATATCCTGTGCTGGATTGAAACCAAATAAAACAGCATCTTCTTCCCAGCTCATACCAACAGGTAAATCAAAACCTTCAGCAGTAACTGCTGCTCTTAAAGCTCTAGCAGATGGACATACACCATGGGCCGCACTTCCTCCAGGAGCAGATGGGTCGACAGCAGATTCGAAGTATACATAATCTTTACCACTTGAAGTTGAATTAGGAGGAATTACAGTTCCATTCCATGCATCCACAAATTGTCTTGCATTTATTTCCCTAATTGAATCACCATACTGTGCATGAGAACCCAAAGAAGTTCCATAGACTTCACCATCTTCTTCAGTATAATTTCCAGAGTACAGAAGAATAGGTGAACCAGTAGGATATTCTGATGCATAGTCAACAACGTCTTGACCAAAAATTACAGGCACATCAGCAGCAGCAATATTATTTCTTCCATCGGAGAATGATTTCATTCCTTTTTCTAAAGTAAATGTAGATCCTTCCTGGGCATCATAGTTATACCAACTTTGGATTGTAGAAACATTATAATAATCATTGTGATAATCTAAATTTTTAATTTCACTTTCCGGAACAGATTTAATTACAGTTCCATTCTCTACAACATCTACGCCCTTATCTGTTTTAACTAACCATTTATATGGAGTACTGTATCCCCATACATAATTATCTGGTGATTTTACAGCTAGTTTATCTCCTTCATATGTTAAAAATCCAGGACCCTCAACATCAACCACATTACCATATGAATCTATACCTTCTCCAGATATGGTTGAAAAATCAAATGGAACCCAACCAGTAGTCATGGTTATTAATAAACCTTGAATATCAAATGTTGCAATTTCATGAAGTAAAAATTCAATATTTGATAATAATGGCACTCTAATTGGATCTCGTTGACCTAAAATTGATTGATTTTCAAACATGGACTGTCCAATGGGAAGATCATATTCATCTGCAATCGATTGAGCAGTATACTGGGTGTCTGTTGCCACACTAAAAGCAACAAATAATATACTTAAAACAATTAATACCAAACATATTGTAATTGATATTTTTCTCCAACCACTACTCATTTAATACACACCTTACTAATATAATAAAAGTTAATTTTTATGCAAATAACAATATTATAATATTAGTTAATATAATATAAAAAGATTATTATTAACCACTTAATTCTTTATAAATTTTCAGAAATTAATTTAATTCTTTCTTGTATATTAATAATTGTATCTTGACCATTACCACCTATTAATATTGCATCTTCATGCGAATACTCGGCAACGAGTCCAATAATCTCATCAAGAGAGTTAACCGTAAGGATATTTCCCATATAACCAAGAGAATTTAATCTATAAATTGCCATATCTAAAGTATCATCAAGTCCAGGGAACAAAACAATAACTTCAGGATTATATTCAACAGCAACATCTAAAATGTCCAATCTGTGAATTTCATTATGGCGTGGAGTACCAATAAATATTGCATAGAAATCTTTTTCAGATAAAATAGAAGCTAATGCATCGGAATTATCAGTTTTTCCAACATATACTGATGCATCATTAATCTTATAAACATCCAATCTACCTTCAATGGCATTAAATTCAGAAAGTGTTGATTTAATAATTTCTTTTGGTATTTTCAATTCTCTTGCTATGGCTGTTGCAAGACCTGCATTAAGTAAATTAAATTTACCAAATAGTTTTAACTCATCCTGGTATTCAAAGTAAGGGATGTTTTTATCACTAGATTCCTTAAAATCACCATTAAAATCTTGATTAAAAGCTGTAAATACAGTTTTTCCTTCAAAAAAATTAACAAGAGAATCTTTATAATTAGCAATGGTTTTATGAACGTCCATATGATCATTACCAATATTAGTAAGACCAATCATATCAAAATCAAAGCAATATTTACAGAAATCAAGAGTCATATCACATACTTCAACAAGCAATATATCATAATCCCCATCATTTGCCTCAAGAATTAAGTCATAATAACCTGAAAAACCACCGCCACCATTTCCACCAACTAAAACTTTTTTGCCAGCATTTTCCAATATCTCTTTTATCATATGCACAGTAGTTGTTTTACCATTAGTTCCGGTAATCCCAATTGTAAACATTTTTTTATGGTTATCTACAACATCACTTAATAATGCTGAATTTTTTAATAATTTTGTTGCAAATTCTCCTCCAAACATACTGGGACTAATTGCAATCGCATCACATTGATCAATATCATAAGGATTGGTAAATCCTAAATCAATATTTATACCCTCCCCAACAATCGAAATGGTCTGAGCTTCATCAATTACATCAAATGATAAATTTGGTAAATTCAAACCTGATAAATCAACATTAATATTTAAATCAGTAGCATAGACTTCCCATCCATGATTTAAAAGAGAGTTAACTGCCTTTTTTCCTTCTACACCTAATCCTATTACTGCTGCTTTCATAAAAAATAATTCCTTAAAATAAATAGTTATACTT
>NZ_JBNMGD010000026.1:0-19484 GCF_050872065.1 Methanobrevibacter sp. | reverse complement strand
TGGTCTCGTTTCGATCCCAGTAGTGAAGTCCTTTTGTGTTTTGTTTGTGTACTATGGTATTTTCTATGGGAATTTCCTTTCGCTGCAAGCCTTTCTTTATATTACATTTATTACTTAATTATTTACTTACTTTATTTATTTTGTTATTTTCATTGTATTGTAGTGAGTTTTGCGGTCATAGCATGGGAGTTTATACCTGGTCTCGTTTCGATCCCAGTAGTGAAGTCCTTTTGTGTTTTGTTTGTGTACTATGGTATTTTCTATGGGAATTTCATTTCGCTGCAAGCTCATTATATTTATAAACTTCCAAATCTACTTTTTCTTAGTTTAATAACTATTTAATATTTTAAAATTCTTTTTTGATTATTTATTGTAAATTTAAGAAATAGTTAAATATTATTTTTTATATAATTATTATTGTCGTATCATTTTTTGACCAATGCCTTCGGTCCTTTTATGAGGAAAGTTGATACTGTCTATGATTAGAAGAAACCCAGCATTGGATAGGCTGCCAGTTTCGAGGGTTACTCGAGGAGCGAAGGGTATTCTAGCAATGATTCAAGAGAGTTAGTATACTGGCAATATATAAAAATTTATTACTTTTAATGTGTTTAGAGAAAATAAGTAATTTAAGAAAGTGAAAATAAATATATTTAAAATTAAAATATGGTTTTTCAACTTTCAGAAATTAACTATTATTTATTTTACTATCTTCTATTTTTTGTATAGCCTGCTTTTGTCATTACATCATCAATGATGCTATTTATTTCGTCTTTACTTTCATTAGACATATTATTCCACATAGCTTCCCTTTG
Organism: Methanobrevibacter sp.; assembly: GCF_050872065.1. Lineage (GTDB taxonomy): Archaea > Methanobacteriota > Methanobacteria > Methanobacteriales > Methanobacteriaceae > Methanocatella. The sequence continues at coordinate 18,669 of NZ_JBNMGD010000026.1, read as the reverse complement.
TATTTTTTCAACATACACAATTGCTGCATCAAGTTCTTCAAAATTGAAAAAATATTCTTTATTATTATAATAATTCCTCTTCATTTTCTTCCTCATATGTTTGTCCATTTTGATAAATTGAATCTTGAGAAGTACTTGAAAAATTAGAATTATCTCCCATTCCATCATCTTCGAATTAAGAGAATGAACAAATGAGGAGTATCCTATTATTTTAAATTCGTTTAAATTTTTTCTTAATATTTTCATATAATTATTCAACATCTTTACTTCAGCTTGGTCAATATTCCCATCTACTGCTATGAATAATTTACCTATCATTTCATAATCCATGAATAATAATTCAGTTTATTTAATATTAGAATTATGTTCTTTTTTTCTAAATTCATCTAATTCATGAAGTATCATAAAAGACCGTGGTAACCAAGTAAGGTCAGTTTCTAATGCTACTTCCATCATGGAAAATAACTCTCCTTTTGTCCAAGTTGAATTAAAAATATATTCCATAAATGCAACTTCATTATCATCTAATACTCCATCTGATATTCCTAAAAAACTTAAAAATACAAAAAATCATCTAAGAATATTTTTGGAATATTATGATTAGGTGTTGATTTTAAATAACTAATAATTGTTCTTTTAAAATTTCGAAATCACTCATATTAATCCATCCTTGTTTTATTCAATAAATTTTCTTATGAGTTATAATATTGTTATAACCATGGGTATATATTTAATGTTTTTAATTTAAATTCTTTGTTATATATGAGGTTTGAGGTGAAATTCATAATAAAATAATTTCAGGTTTACTAATTTTTTAAAGTTTAATTTTTTAGAGGTATTGAAGTTGTAATGAAAGAAAATTAATAAAATATTATTTTTTTAAAAGTTGTTTTTTATATAAATATACAAACATTTATTAATGTTAATAAATATAATTAATCTTAATATTCATATTAACCTAAGGTTAAATTTTAACTATGGTTTTTGTTTTAATTTGCGCAAATCATTTTAATCCAATCATGAATATTATATCCTACATAAAAGAGAGGATATTTTGAGTAGAGGAAAAAGACCAAAGTGGATGATTGAAATAGCTAAGGAAAGAATGGAAATTCTTTTCAACCGTGCAGAGATGGAGTTCATCAGCCATCCTGAAAGATCCAACAGATATGTGGAACTTGCATTAAAATTATCTACTAAATACAATACTAAAATTCCTGAAAAATGGAGCAGAAGATATTGTAAAAATTGTAAAAGTTTCCTCTCACCTGGTCGCAATTGCACCGTCCGGCTAGTTAATTCTGAAGTTAACATTTTTTGTGGTGAATGCGGTCATGTAATGAAAATTCCATATCATAAGGAAAAGAAAGATAAAAGGAGAGCAAAATATGAGTCAATCAAAAAAAGAAATGATGAATAGAGCTCTTTCCGCTATGACAATTAACATTGGTAAAAATGGTATTAATGAAAATGTTATTGAAGAAATTAAACGCCAGCTTACTGCTAATGAACTTGTCAAACTTAAATTTGCAAAAAATATCGCTAGAGATAAAGATAAATTCATAGATGATATTGTCTCTCAAACTAGAGCTAAGCTTATTGATGTTAGAGGACATGTCGCTGTAATTTATAAAAAAAAGCCTTAAACATTATAAATTTAGAGTTACGGGCCCTATTTTTTAGGTCTTAAATTTACAGTGGATTAAGCTACAATTATTTAATAGAATATTGGAGAATTAATATGACTACTGTATTTGATGTACCTGCAGATTTATTAATTGAAAAAGTCGCAGATGAATTTAAAAATAATGATAAAATCAATTCCCCTGCATGGTCCAATTTTGTTAAAACTGGTGTTCACAAAGAAAGAAAACCTGAAAACGTAGATTGGTGGTATGTAAGGGCTGCTTCCATTATTAGAAGAGTATATATGGACGGTCCAGTGGGAGTTATGAGTTTAAGAACTTTCTACGGTGGTAAAAAAGACCGTGGTGTACGTCCTGAAGTATTTAAAAAAGGTAGTGGATCTATTATTAGAACCGCATTACACCAATTAGAAGATGCAGGACTTGTTGAAAAAGTTGAAGGTGGAAGAGTTGTTACTCCAGCAGGAAGATCATTTTTAGATAAAATTTCTGCTGAAATCATTAAAGATGTTCCTGGTCTTGAAAAATACTAATTATATTTTGGAGAGTTTGATATGAGCAATTTAGATGAAATTCGTCAAAAAAGAATGGCTGAATTACAAGCTCAACAAGCTGCTATGCAGAATCAAGCACAACAACAAGCTATGGCTCAAGCACAACAGCAAGAAGCAGAAGCAAAATTTGAATCTCAGAAAAAACAAATTATTGCTCAAATTATGACTTCTGAAGCTCGTAATAGGTTATCTAATCTTAAATTAACCAAACCTGAACTTGTTAATCAAATTGAACTTCAATTGATTCAGTCAGCACAGGCTGGAAGTTTAAGAGGAAAAGTAACTGATGAACAGCTTAAAGTTCTTTTAAGACAAATTGCTGGTCAAAAAAGAGAAATTAAAATTACAAGGAAATAATATTAATGAATGTTGGAGTATTATATAGTGGAGGTAAAGATTCATCTTTTGTAGCAGTAATGCTTAAAAGATTAGGTCTTGATGTAGAACTATGTACTGCAAACTTTGGTGTTTACGATTCATATATTCCGGCAAGTAAATCTGCTAAAGCATTAGGTTTTAAACATAATGTCTTAGAAATGGATTATGACATTTTGGATAAAACTTGTGACATGATTATGGATGATGGATTTCCAAATGATGGAATTAAATTTATTCATGCTCAAACTGTTGAAAAGCTTGCAGATGATTTTGATATTATTGCAGATGGGACAAGGAGAGATGATAGAACTCCTAAATTGAATATTAATCAAATCAAAAGTCTTGAAGATCGTAAAGATGTTCAGTATATTAATCTTGATAGTTTTGGACACAAATCTGTTAGGTTAATAACTTCAAGTTTATTTGAAATCTCTCATGAGAAGTCAAATAAGGACAATAGTTCTGATTTTGAAGTTGAGATAAGAACTTTGATTGATGAAAAAGGAGGAAATTCATTGGATATATTCCCAGAACATTATCAAACTCGTGTTATTGGATATAAAAAATAATTATTATATGTATTACAGGTGAGAAAATGAGTAGAAATAAACCATTAGCTAAAAAATTAAGAATGGCAAAAGCAAACAAACAAAATAGGAGAATTCCAATCTGGGCTTATGCTAAAACTAACCGTAAACTTAGATACAGACCAAAACCTAGACATTGGAGAAGGAATAGTCTTAAATTATAATGAGGGGTTATTATGGAAAGAGTTTACACAATTCCACTTAGAAATGTTAAAGAAATTAAAAGAACTATCAGAGCTCCTAGAGCTATTAGGGAAGTTAAAAATTTCTTAACTAAACACATGAAAGCTGAAGAAGTCAAAATTGATGAATCAATCAATCATGCTATTTGGGAAAGAGGTATCCAAAAAATACCTTCTAAGATTACTGTAAAAGCAGTTAAAGATGATGATGGTGTTGTAACAGCTACTTTAGCAGAATAGCTTTGTTCACTACCATACTATTGAGTAACATGAGGTAACAATATGTTAAAAAGAGTAGATATCGTAGGAAATCCAAACATTGGTGTTTTTATCCTAGCAACTGATGACTTTGCTATTGTTCCTTATAATCTTTTAGATGAAAAAGCGGATATTATTAAGGAAGCATTGGACGTTGATGTTATTAAATCATCTGTTTCTGGATGTAGTCTTATAGGATCTTTAGCTGTAGCTAATTCAAAAGGAATGGTTGTTTCACCACATGTCTTAGATAGGGAAATTAAACAGTTTGAAGATTTAGGTATTAATGTTGCTACTGTACCAGGTCAATACACTGCATTAGGCAATATCGTTGCAGCAAATGACAAAGGTGCTATCGTAAGTCCATTTTTATCCAAAGAAGCAATTAGCATTATTGAAGAAACTTTAGATGTGGATGTTGAATCTACTTCTATGGTTGGAAGTGACATCATTGGATCTATGATTCAGGTTACAAATAAAGGATTTTTAATAAGTTCAAATGCTGTTCAATCTGAAATTAGTTTTGCTCAAGAAGTATTTGGTGTAGAAGGGAATATTGGTACTGTTGGAAGAGGTATTTCTTTAGTTGGGGCTTGTTCCATTGCTAATTCAAAAGGAGCAATTGTCGCTAAGGACAGTACTGGTCCAGAAATGGCTAGAGTTGAAGAAGCATTAGGCTTTTTAGATGATGATTTTTAATTAATATATCTTGAGGGATTTTATATGATAACAAAAATTTACAGAGTTAAAGGTACTTTTGTAATGGGCGATGAGTATCATGAGTTCACTAAAGAATTCAAAGCTACTTGTGAAGCAGATATCGAAGAAAAAATCTACGAACGTTTCGGAAGTAAACACAGTATTAACAGGAATCAAATTTCTATTTCAGAAATTGTAGAAATTGCTCCTGAAGATGTCGTTGACCCAATTGTAAAAGAAATTTTATAGACACTTTTGAAGGTGTTACTATGGAAGATCAGCAAAAATTAAACAATCTTCTTAACGAAATTAATGTATACAGGCAACAAGCTGATTTAATTCAACAACAAATTGAATTAATCAGAGGATCCATGGCTGAAGTTGAAGCATTATTCTCTACTTTAAGTGATATTGAAGGTAAAGAGTCTGTTGAAGCTTTTGTACCTGTTGGTGCTGGTTCATTTGTTAAAGGAGAACTTAAAAGTACTGATGAAATTATTGTAAGTATTGGAGCAGGACTTGCTGTTAAAAAAGATGCTGATGGTGCTCGTGAAATCTTAAACGGGCAAAAAGAAGACTTAACTGATAGTTTAGACAAAATGTTAGCTAATTTACAACAATGTACTGATATTATTGGTAGTCTTCAAGCTCAAGCTGAACAAATTGCAGCAGCGGCTCAAGGAAAAATGACCCAAATGGGATAATTTTTCCAACTTATTTTTTTATTTTTTATATATTCTATGCACTATTTTTTTTCAATGATTTGAAATATTGTTGACATTTTTTTATTTTTATATAAACTAACTAAAATTCTTATTTTTTTAAATATTATAAAGAATATAAATAATTAATAATTAAAATTTTTAACTAACTAAAAGGTTGGGTTAATTTTGTTTGAATCATTAAAAAAGAAATTTTCACGTACAAGTGAAAAGTTAGAAGAGGAACTCATTGAAGAAGCAGAAAAAGAAGACAATCTTCAAGAAGAATCTGGTAAAAGATTTTCTTTCTTTTCATTTGGTAGAAAAAGAAAAGAAAAAGTAGAAAAAGATGAGTCTGAGTTACTTCCTGAAGTTGAAGATGTTAAAGAAGAATCTGATGTATTGGAAGTTAAGGATACTAAAAAAGATGTTAAAAAAGAGCTTGATATATCAGAAGTGGAAGTTAATGAGGAAGAACCTGCTGAAGAAGATAAAGAAGAAAAATCAGGATTGTTATCAAAGATTAGGGAATCATCAACTAAAGAAGATATATTTGAGGATATTGAAGAGGAAGATATTGAAGATTTAGATGATGAAGAAGTTCATAAAGATGTCAAAGAAGAAAAAAAAGGATTATTTGGTAGATTAAAACAATCATACACTAAAGAAGATTCATCCAAGGAAGACACTGAGCAAATTTCCGATGAAATTGATGCTGCTGAAGAGCCTCAAGAGGAAGAAGAAAAATCTCACTTCTGGAACAGGAATAAAGATAAAAAAGAAGATAATTCTGTTGATGGGGAATCTACTGGAGGATTATTTTCTTTTGTTCGTGAAAAAACCATTCAGGAAAAACATGTGGATGATATTTTATTTGAACTTGAAATGGAACTCTTGCAAGGGGATGTTGCAATGGAAGTAGCTAGTGAGGTTGTGGAAAGTGTGAAAGAAAACCTTGTAGGTAAAAAAATTAAAAGAAGTAATGATATTACTGAATATACCTTTTTAGCACTAAAAGATGCAGTATCAGATATCATTAGCATTCCGGGCAAATCCATGACTGAAATGATTGAAGCTAAAAAAGCTGAAGGGGAACCATTAGTTGTAATGTTTGTTGGAATTAATGGTACTGGAAAAACAACAACAATTGGTAAATTAGCTAATTTTTATATGAAGAAAGGTTATACTCCAGTTATTGCTGCTTCAGATACTTTTAGGGCGGGAGCTATTGAACAAGTAACTTATCATGCTGACAATGTTGGTGTTAAAATCATTAAGCACCAAAAAGGATCAGATCCTGCTGCTGTTGCATTTGATGCTGTTGAACATGCTCGTGCACAAGGAAAAGAATTAGTTTTAATTGATACTGCGGGTAGAATGCAAACTAATACTAACCTTATGGATGAAATGAAAAAAATTAAGAGAGTTTCAAAACCTGATTTAGTAATATTTGTTGGAGATGCTTTAACAGGTAATGATGCAACTGAACAAGCTAAAAAGTTTAATGAAGCTATTGATATCGATGGTGTGATATTAACTAAAGCTGATGCAGATAGTAAAGGTGGAGCTTCACTTTCTATTGGTTATGTAATTAAAAAGCCAATAATGTTCCTTGGTATGGGTCAAGGATATGATGATATTAAGGAGTATGATTCTGAATGGATGTTAAATCAACTATTCAGTGATGATGATGGTGCTGAAATTGAAGAATAATATTCAGGAGTTATGAATTTATTCATTGACTATATTCATTATTTAAAAACATTATGAAGTCTTCAGTTTGAATGTATTGATGTAGTTTCTTGTGTTATTACTCAGAATTGAATTTTGATAAAAACATTTCACAAGTAAATTAGAAAATATGGTGTAACTGTAGTAGTAGGGTATGGTATAATTAATTTATTAGTGGTGAATAATTTATCAATTACCCTTTTCTTTTTGAAATAGCTTTTATTCTCTTCTTTTCTATATTTTTATGTTTTTTTGATTGATATTGTCTTTTTTGTCGTTCAGTTGTTGTTTCGTTATTTCTCATTATAGTTACAAGGTCAATCGAATTTCCATTAATCGCCATTATGATTCTAATTTCTTTATAATCTTTATTTGATGGAGCATCATATACTGCAGCATACATGTTATTCTCAACATGTTCATATTTAATTGGGTCCTCGTCCATTAAGCAATCAACAATGTATTCTCTAGATATTCCATTGTCTTGTAATCGTTCATTGAAATGACGATTTTCAAAACACCAATTTATTGATGATGTTTCACCTATTAAAAATTTATCAAATGCGTTCATTACAATTTTTTTATGTAAAGTTTATTATATATATTTTCATAAAATATTATGTATGTCTGAACAACCGCAATGGAATTCATCCATATCATTTATTTTTGCAATGATTGGTGCAGCAGTAGGTCTTGGGAATATATGGCGTTTCAGTTATGTGCTTTATTCTAATGGTGGGGGGTCATTTTTTATCCCTTATCTTATTGCAATAGCTATTATGGGAATTCCTTTTTTAATTTTAGAATATGGTGTGGGATTCTCATTTAAGGATTCCTTTTCGAAGATTTTGAAGAAAATTAAGCCTAAGTTTGAGATAATTGCTTGGATTTTGGTGTTATTTGTATTCATTGTTGTTATTTATTATCTTGTAATTCTAGGTTGGGATTTAGTATATCTATTTAGTAGTTTTACATTTAATTGGGGAACTGATACTGCATCTTATTTTATAAATACTGTGGGTGGAAGCTCTGATCTTACTAATATAAGTTTCTTATTAATTCCTACCACAATTGCTGTGTTATTATTATGGATTTCAGTGTGGTTTATATCTTATAGGGATGTTGATGAGGGTATTGGTCGTGTGTCTAAAGTACTTATTCCTTTATTATTCATAATCATGGGATTTATCATTGTTTATTCATTAACACTTCCCGGATCAATGATTGGAGTGAATACTCTCTTAAATCCTGATTGGAATAGTCTTTTTAATGTGAATATTTGGCTTGCAGCATTTTCACAAATTATTTTTTCATTAAGTATGGGGCAGGCTATTGCAGTCACATATGCAGGATATTTGCCTGATAACTCAAAATTAATTGATAATGTATTGATTGTAGTATTTTCAAACTCTATTTTTGAAATTTGCACTGCATTTGGTGTATTTTCAATTTTAGGTTATATGTCTTATATGAATGGAATACCTATGGTTGAACTAATTGCGGAAGGTACTAGTTTGATATTTGTTGTTTTTCCAATGGTTTTCAATGTCATGGGGCCAATTGGCCGTATCATAGCTCCAATGTTGTTTTTAGCAATATTATTTGCAGGTATTACTTCAGCTTTAGGATTTTTAGAACCAATGTTAAGTTCGACTGCAGAAAAACTTGGATGGTCTCGTAAAAAAGCAGCTACTGTATTATCAATCATAGGTTGTGCATTTTCCATTCTGTTAACAACTGGAATCAGTAGTTATATGGTTGGTATTATTGATTCATTTGTAAATGAATTTGGGATTTTACTTTTAATTGGTGTTCAATGTATAATATTTGCATGGTTCTACGGTGTGGAGAACTTTTTACCAGTTTTAAATGAACGCTCTTCTTTCATTGTCGGTAAAAAGTGGATGTTTGTAATTAAATATTTGTTACCATGTGTTTTAATAATTATGTGGGTTATTGGTATTGTACAATTGTTCACAAGTGCTCAGACATTTGAAATTGTAGTTGATTTAATAATTATTATTTCAGTTTTAGTTTCATCTGTTTTCTTAACAAAACTTAAGCCAAGTGAGGAATAATTTCTCTCACTTGAATTATTAATTTTGGATTTAATTATTTGATAATTTAATAAATTTATTGTTAAATTATTAAAGCTATTTTTTATTTAATGATTTAATATCACAATTTCAACAGTTAACATTATGTACTGATATACATTAATTAATTAAGTTCATAGGTTTTGTATGCATCATAAGCAGCATACAGATGATATAATGTTGAAATCCCACTTCCCATCATATTATTTAAAGCATAATAAATCACTATATGAAGTAAAATCATTACAATTAGAAGTTTTATACCTCTTTTATCTTTACCATTTAATATTTGACCTAATCCGGAATTATCAATGATGCTAATGCATTTAAACGTTTATCTCTTATCATTTTATCACAATCCAAATAATATTAATATGAAAATTATTCCATCGGTTAATAGATGACTTAAATAGGGTACGAATAAATTTTTAGTTTTAATATATCCGTAAAACTCAAATATTGATCCAAGTCCCTGGAGCAAGAGCAGTGAAATAATGGGTGTTTCAAAATCATAGTGCAGGAGTCCAAAGAATATCAAAACAATAAATGTGGATATTATGATTGAGAATCTACGATTATTTGTACTTTTATAAACTAATCTCATTAGAAATACAAATGGAATGAATTTAATTAATTCCTCTCCCATCATTGAAAATATTAGTGAAATCAGAGATTCTACATTGACTGTAAGTCCACTAGATGTTGTTGTACTAATTTTTAAAAAAATATCTATGGCTTCACCTATAATTAGTGCATAGATGAGATAACTAACAAAAAGAAGTATTGCAAGTTTAATTTCATTTTTTGTTGGTTTATGAAGAATTAATGATAAATTCCAATCGGAATAGTACATTAAAGGCACGAGTAGAACTGTACAGAATATAAAACTTGCGAGAAATTCAGATATTTCTTCAAAAAGAGCATAAACTAAGAAAGATATTGGTATGCAGCATAATAATACAATCCATGCACTTTTTGAGAGCTGTGGATTATGATTGTAATATGGAATGTCACGTTCTTTATTTTCAAAATTGAAATATTTGCTCATTATATCCCTTAAATCAAATTATTATGTACATTTTATGTTTTTAATCATATTATAATTTTATTAAATAAAAATAGTATTTATGATAGTGTTTGTGTTGCTATGCAAGGCGTTTAAATCTACAAACATTTAAAAGTTAAGTAAGCAAAAAATATTAACGGTTTAAATTTATAATTTAAGTCGGTATTGTGGAGGTAACATTCTATTTACTAATAAGGATGTCTCTTTAGATGTTAAGTTAATTAGGTGATAAAATGAGTGATAAAGAAAAAGTCATTGAAGCATTTAGAAGTTCAGAAGAACCATTAAATGCAAAAAAAGTCAGTGAAATATCTGGTGTTGAGAAAAAAGAAGTAGATAAAATAATGAAAGAATTGAAAAAAGATGAAACAATAGTTTCACCTAAAAGATGTTATTGGACTCTTAATGAGTAAATAACATTTTTTATCTTTTTTTTAGCTTAAATTATTATATAATTAAAAACTGTACAATAAACATCAATACAAGTAATATAAATGCTATTCTTATTTTGTTCTGATTTTCTGCATCTTTATTGATAACTAATAATATTGCGATTATTACAAGGAAAATAAATAATATAATTCTTAAAATTGTTAGTAAATCCATTTTTTTCACGTTCCTAAAACTTTTATTATTTAAGTAAGTTTATTAAAACTTTTTTGTTATTTTATTTGCTTTTTGTTTTAGATATTATTTTTTATTTAAAAATGGAGTCATTTTTTTATTTTTCTTTAAGCTATGGTGATGTAGGTTATTTTAATGTTGTTTTAGAAGTGTATCAATTTTAGCGATATAAATTTTAAAATTCAATTTATTCTCCTAAAATAAAATTTATAATGTAAGCTGCTAAATATAATGTCAAGGTGAGATGTTATGAAAACATTAAATGTTGTTGCAGCTATTATTAAAAAGGATAATAAGATTTTAGCAACAAAAAGGGGTTATGGTGAGTTTATTGATATGTGGGAGTTTCCAGGTGGAAAAATAGAAGATGGTGAAACAAAAGAGGAAGCTCTTATAAGAGAAATTAAAGAAGAACTTGATTGTGTAATAGAACCCATTAAATTTGTTTTAGACTTGGAATATCAATATCCTACTTTTTATCTTAAAATGAGTTGCTTTGAATCAATAATTGTGAAAGGGACTCCAAAACTAATAGAACATAATGATGCAAAATGGTTAACTAAAAATGAATTGGATTCAGTTAATTGGATTCCTGCAGATATTCAAATTATTGGTTATTTAAAAGAAACAATGGGTGATTAGTATGAGTGATAAAAGATTAGAACTTGCAAAAAGTAAAAAAGTTGAATTGGAAAATAAACTTGAAAAAGTTAAAGGAACACCAAGGGAAGAAGAGTTCAAACTTCAAATTGAAAAACTCGAACAATTAATCAAACATCTTCAAAAAGAGCAGATTTAAATGAACATGGATGAAATTTTAAATGGGGCAAAAACTGCGTTTATAGATGAAAAATCAGATTCTAGTTTAGATTTTAGGCCAAAATTACTTTGCAATAGTAAAGAAACTAAAATTATCAATTCCATTCGTGATGAACTTCAAAATTGTAATGAATTTATCATCTCCTCAGCATTTATCACATTAAGTGGTTTAACTCCTCTTTTAGAGGAATTCAAAAATTTAGAAAGAAACAATATCAAAGGTAAAATTCTCACGACTGATTATTTAACTTTTACAGAACCAAAAGCTTTACGTAAGCTTCAGGAATTCAATAATATTGAAGTTAAACTTTACAGTCAAAAAAATGAAGGATTCCATACTAAAGGATATCTTTTTAAGAAAGATGATGTTTATAAGGGCATTGTTGGAAGTTCTAATTTGACAATGAATGCATTGTCTATAAATAAGGAGTGGAATGTTGAATTTACTTCTTTAAAAGAAGGTAAAATCCTAACTGAAATTAAAAATGAATTTTTCACATTGTGGGATAGTGCTGATGAATTGGATAATGTCATTTCAGAATATGAAAAAATATATAATGATAATAAACGTTTTACTGAGTTAAGGAAAGTTACAAGCGAAATTAAAAATAAGGATGCTACATTAATTCCAAATGTCATGCAGGAGCAATTTATTGAAAATTTGCGGAATCTTATTAAACAGGGCGAAAAAAGAGCTATTTTAGTATCAGCAACTGGTACTGGTAAAACTTATGCATCTGCTTTTGCGGTAAATGATTTTAAACCTAAAAGATTTTTATTTTTAGTTCACAGGGAACAAATTGCAAAACAATCAATCAATGCTTATAAAAATGTCTTTAAAGATCATGAAAATTTTGGGTTATTGTCTGGAAATTCCAAGGATTATGATAAGAATTATCTTTTCTCAACAATTCAGACAATGTCTAAGGAGGATGTGTTTACAAGATATGATAAAAATTATTTTGATTATATTATTATTGATGAAGTCCATAAAGCTGGTGCTTTAAGTTATCAAAAAATTTTCCATTATTTTAATCCTAAATTTTGGCTTGGAATGACTGCATCACCTGAGAGGACTGATGGATTCAATATTTATGATTTGTTTGATAATAATATTGCTCATGAAATTAGACTTCAAGAAGCTCTAGAGGAGGATTTGCTATGTCCGTTTCATTACTTTGGAATTAGTGATGTCACTTTTGATAATGGTGAAATTGATGATGAGTTTACAGATTTTAATTTGCTTGCATCAGATAAGCGTGTTGATTATTTGATTGATAAATCAGAGTTTTATGGATATTCTGGTGATAGGAGAAAAGCATTAGTATTTTGCTCCAGGAAAAGTGAAGCAAAGTTATTGTCAGAGAAGTTTAATAAGAGAGGTTATAAGTCAGCTGTTTTAACTGGTGATGATTCACAGGATAAAAGACTTGAAGCTATTGATAGATTGACGAATGATAAAAATCCGGATAAATTGGAATTTATTTTCACTGTCGATATTTTTAATGAAGGGGTGGATATTCCTGAAATTAATCAGGTATTGCTGGTTAGGCCAACTGAATCTCCAATCATCTTTATTCAGCAGCTTGGAAGGGGTCTTAGAAAATATCAGAATAAAGAATATGTTGTTATTATTGATTTTATTGGTAATTATAAGAATAATTTCATGATTCCAATTGCACTTTCGGGAGATAGATCTTATGATAAGGATAAAATCCGTAAGTTCTTAATGGAAGGAACTAAGGTTATTCCAGGACCTTCTTCAATTAATTTTGATGAAATTTCTAAAAAGCACATATATGAGTCAATTAATAATTCATCATTCTCAAAAATAAGTGTATTTAAAGAAAAATACAAGAATTTAAAAGATAAGTTAGGTCGCATTCCTTTATTATATGATTTCGCAATCAATAGTGAATTTAATCCTGAAATTATCTTAAATCACTCTAAATTTGATTCATATCATAATTTTTTAGATTATGTTGATGATGATTATAATTCCATATTAAGTGACTCTGAAGTTGCATCTCTTAAATTCATTTCTAAAAAATTAATTAAAGGAATAATGCCACATGAGCTTATTATTTTAAGTTGTCTTAAATTTAATAATTATTTCACTGTTAATAATGTTGAAAGATATTTAAAAGAAGAATATGGTCTTTCAAATCAATTTAAATCAATAAAAAATGCTATCAACTATTTGAGTATGAATTTTTATAGAAAAGAGACCAGTGATGAGTATCAAGCAAATACTGTTAAAAGTTTTGTTTCAAAAGATGAAATCATAGATTATGAAAATATTTTCTTTAATTTTGATAAAGAAATTTATGATGATTTAGAAAATAATAAGGATTATAAATTTATGATTTCTCCATATTTTAAATCTAGTCTGCTTAATCCAGTTTATCTAAATCATTTTGAAGATGCTATGCGATATGCATTCTTTAAATATTCTCACATGTACCATGATGATAATGAATTTAAATTGTATGAAAAATATTCAAGAGAGGATGTTTTGAGACTTTTGAATTGGGAGAGATTTATGAATGCTCAAAATGTTGGTGGATATAAAGTCAAGTACAATACTTGTCCGATTTTTGTAACTTACAACAAAAGAGAAGACATTTCAGAAACTATTAACTATGAAGATCAATTTATATCAAAGCAACTCTTTAGTTGGATGAGTAGAAACAACAGGAAAGTATCAAGTTCCGAATTGCGTCCAATAGTCAACTACACAGATTTGGATATTGAGCTATTTATTCAGAAAAATAATGATGAGGGTATTGAATTTTATTATATTGGTAAGTTAACACCATTGGAGCATAAGCAATTTTACCGTGAAATTGATGGTAAAAAACATCCCATTGTCAACTTCAAATTTAAAATTGGCACTGAAGTTAAGGATGAACTTTACAGTTATTTTGTAAATGATTAGCTAATTATGAAAAATTCATTATCTTTTTTATTTCTAGTTTCATGTAAGTAGCTATAAATTTAAAAAATTAGGAAAATATGATTTATGGAGCTATTTTAGTGTTTTATATTGTTTCAAGAAGTTATGAAGTAAATTCATTAATTTTAGATTAACTTAAAATTTTCCCATAATTTATATTTATCTGATAAATAAATTATTAGTATGGATAGAAAATATCTACGAGAAAATAAAAGCTCTTTCAATATTGTTAAGGGGTCTAAAATATATGCTAAAATAGCTGAATATGAAGATGCCATTTTTATTAGGGATTTGTTGGTTCAATATGATTGGAATTTAGATAAAATATCTTCTATTGTTAAAAAAGAAGATGATTATTTGGTTTTAACTATAATCGATGAAAAATTACATTTACTTGCAAAAAGTAAAACTCAACTTACTCCCCAAGCAATTACAAATCTCATTAAAAAGTTCAAAAGGAATCCAAATAATTCAGCTTATGGTTTAAACATTACAAAGGTATTTGATACATTCGTAATTAAAAAGCAAATTGCAGGTGATGAGTATATATTCGGATATTATGATGATTTGGAAGATGCACAATTTGTTAGAAATATTCTCTTAGATAATAATTGGGATATTAATTCTTTTAGGGAAATAGAATTTGATGATGAGACATACACTTACAGAGTTACTAGTATAATTGATGATAAGGTTTATGTTTTAGGTAATTTTAAAACTAAGAATGAAATTGATATTAAAAATGTTCATGAAGAGTTCTTAGCGAAGATATCAAAGCATAAATATGGTCTTGCGACATATCCTTACTTGGATTTTTTGAAAGATAAAATTCCTGAATTAGAAGAGAAATTCCAAGTTAAAACAAAAGATGATACATGGTCGTTTGATAATGTCAATGAAAACGAATCGATTTTAGATCAAGTTATTTTTAATCTAACTCCGTTTCAACAGGCAGTTCTGGATGTAATAGATGAAGATACATCATTTGATCAAATTAAAAAGTCATTAATTAGATATAATTCTAAAAATTTTGATAAAAAAATATTGAAGAATTTAGATGAGCTAATGGAATTAAAACTCATAGAAAAAATAGATGATAATTACTCTAAAATAAATTCATAAACTTCCTTGAATTTAAAGGAGAGTTTTTATTTTCTCTCTATTAATTAAATGATTATTTTTTATCACTTAATAATTCACCAGCAACACCAATATCATCAAAGTTATAACCCTGAACCAATACAGTTATTGCTTCTATTGGCAAGTCATATGCTTCAGATACTGCTTCAGACACTTTTTTTATCATTTCTCTTTTCTTTTCTATAGTTATTCCATTATTTCCAGCTATTGTAATTACGGGCATTTTATCACCATTTAAAATATATTAAGTATTGAATATAAATAGATTATTAAAAGGATTTGATATAATGCTTGGTGAAAAAAAACTTGTTAAGCTATTTCCGGAGTTTGCTGATTTAGTACAACCTTCTGGAATTGATTTGGAACTAGATAAGATATATGAGCAGGTGAATGGTGGATCTTTAATTGATAATGAAAAGAATCTACCTGAAATTAAAGAAATGGAAGGTGATATTTATACTTTAAAGCCTCATACTGCATATCTTGCAAGTATTAAAAGAAAAATTAAAATCCCAAAGGGATATACTATGCTTTATCTTCCAAGGTCAACACTTCTCAGATCTTTTGTTTCTGTTCAAACAGCTGTGGGAGATCCTGGATTCTATGGGACTCTCATGTTCATGATTTACAATCATGGTGATTTTGAATATAAAATTAAATCCGGTGATAGGATAGCTCAAGCGGTTGTATTTCCAGTTGATGGTTCTGGCGAGTATAATGGATCATATCAAGAGGTGGAAGATTGAATGTAGCTAACAAATTTGTTGAAATCCTTGAAGAGGAAGGAATTGAAAATATTTTTGGGATACCTGGCGATCAAATAATGCCTGTTTACAAAGCATTATCTGAATCTAATATTAATCATGTATTAACAAGGCATGAACAAGCAGCAGCCCATGCAGCAGATGGGTATTATAGATCAAGTGGTAAAATTGGTGTTTGTATTGCAACAGCTTCTCCTGGAGCATTAAACTTTACAATGGCAATTGCAACAGCTTTTAAAGATAATATTCCATTACTTATCTTAACTGGAGATAATGAACTTAAATATAAGGGAACTGATTATTTTCAAACCACTCCTCAATTGGAAATTTTTAAAAACATAACTCAAACATCTTACAATCCGTTAAATGGGACGGAAGCAATCTATGTTTTAAGAGCAGCTATTTATGAACTCAAAACTATTCCAAAAGGGCCAATTCATATTAATCTATCAAAGGATGTTTTACTGGAAGAGGATTTTGATGATTTTGAATTATGCTACTTATGTGAAAATGATTTATCAAACATATCCAAAGCTCAAGAGTTAATAAACAATGCAGTAAAGCCGTTGTTTATTTTGGGTGCAGGTGCAATCTCACAAAGAGAAAATATTGAAATGTTATCTAAAAAGTATCAAATCCCCGTTACCACAACATTTCATGCAAAAGGAATCATATCAGAATATGATGAGTTGAATTTGGGTCTTGTGGGAATACGTGCAACACCCAGAGCGAAATATGCGATGGAAAATGCAGATTGCATAATTGCATTAGGTATAAAAGCATCAGAAAGGACTTTACCTAAAATTCCTAAGAATTTGATTCATGTAAATATTAATTCTGATGTTTTAATTGGGGATTATCCAATTCAAGGTAAAGTTGAAGATTTTTTACTTGAAATTAGCTTTAAAAAAGTCAATTGGTTGAGTGAAATTCTAGAAATTGAGAATGAAGTCAAAATAGATGGTCTTGATGCAGATTTGAAACCCCAAGCAGCTATTAAAAGAATTTTAAATAAATTCTCTAATAATATTATTGCATCAGATGCAGGATCACATACCACTTGGACAACACTTCTTAAAAAATCTTTAAAACCAGGACAATTGTTGTTTTCAGGAGCAATGGCTCCAATGGGGTATGGGCTTCCAGCAGCTATTGGTGCTGCAGTTGCAACTGGTGAAAAAATAATTGTGATTAATGGTGATGGAGATTTCCAAATGAATCTCCAAGAATTAGCTACAATCCGTGAAAATAACTTGAATGTAATTATTTTCATTTTAAACAATTCAGAATATGGTATTATCAGACAATGGGAAGAGTCAATGTATGATATGGAACCATATCAAGTCAACTTAAATAATCCTAATTTTACAAAATTGGCTTCAAGCTATGGAATTGATGCTGTTAGGGTTGATAATTTGACGGATTTGGAATTAATATTGGAAAAAGAGTTAGCAGGGCCTCTTGTTGTTGAGGTTGTTGTAGAAAGTGAAGATATTCCGCTTCCAAAAGTTTAAGAAAGTGTTTTATATGATAATTAGGATATTTAATCAATAAATTCTAAATAATTTTTGACAACTTGATTAACATCAACGTCATCGACTAACGGTGCAAAGTAGTATTCATTATTCTCATCATAAATGATTCCGATGGGCATAATTGATACGGAACTTATTTGGCTTTTTACTTGAAAAAATTCACTCTTAAATACGAATGTAAGTCCATAGAGTTCATGAAATTCATATTCGGTAATAATTTTAATGTTTGACATATCTGAGATGAATTTTTTCACGTTTTCTTTCATTTTCTAACCTCTTTTATTAATGTTCTCACTTCTTTTTTAGAAATCAATTTCAGAATTGGAGGAATTAATTTTAAGAGATTTATCTCAAGTTCATTAGTGCCTTTTACGTCAAAAACACTTCCAGTAAATGAAGGTTCAGCACTCAATCTCGCATTCTTATGGCAAGAATTTACAATTACGATGAACCCCCAAATGTATCCAATATACTTTGCTGTATCAGTGTATGAGTCCATACCAAAAATAAGGTGATTTTCAAGTTTTTGAACTTTAATACATTTCATAAATGATTTTAAAAATATTTTAAAATGTTCAAAACAGGGTTTAGCTATTTTAAATAGTTGTTTTATATCCTTATTGGATTTCTCTTCATCCTTATCCTCGTTTTTATCTTTATTTGATGATTGCAGATCTGATGAATATACTTTAATTTTCCTTAAAATGAATATTTGTAGACATCCTTTAAGTTTACTGCCTGTTTTGTCATAAATTAGTGATATTTTAATGCCAAAATAAAGTAGGACAATAATGAAAAATAGGATTATTAAAATAATCATTAGGAAGATATGGAAGCCCTCACTAATAATACCCTCTCCGTATAATCATTGTTTATCATCACTTATTATATTTTTGCTAAACCATTTCATTAAAAAAATTATATTTATTACTT
>NZ_JBNMGD010000016.1:0-30355 GCF_050872065.1 Methanobrevibacter sp. | reverse complement strand
TATATAAAATATATTTTTAATTACTCATATTTTTCATTTAATGGAATCTTTTTCTAATCCATTTCTGGTTTTATTATAATTTTCATTGAAAATATTAAACTATGGTAAAATTAGTTAAATTTATCATTGTTATTTTCATGTAATGTTATTAGGCAATTTGAAAAGTGTATTCTATTAAAAATTAATTTTAGTGTTGTCTTTTCAATGAATTAAATTTTTAATTTAATAAATAAATCTATATATAATTTAAAGTCATGTGAGTAATACTTTTTTTAATTAAAATAAGTAAAACAATCTTTTAAAAAAAGTCATTTAAAAAACAGTATTTTTATAAAACAAGTTCATGCCTTTAGGCTTTAGTCAAATGGAGTGATTAATAGAGTGAATCAACCTAAAGGACACTTTAATGAACTTTTGTTTTATTTGCATTAGCATACATAATTCTTAATTTTCTAGTATAAAAAGGTATCTAGGTAATACTTTTTTAGTTTTTTTGTAGTATCTTTTTTTATTTCTTATAACTATTTTTTGGCTTATTTGATGCTGAAAATTAGCTGATTTTTTTTAAAAATTTTTCTCTACTAATAATGCAATATGGTCTTTTTCGTAAGGTTCCAGTTTCACTTTTTCAACAATCTTAAAACCTTTTTCTTTCAATTTCTTTTCTTGTTCCTTGAAAATCTTTTTAGGTTTTTGTACTACGTCAATACTTCTAGCTTTAATTGTTATAAGTCCCTGTGCATCATCTTTTGCAAACATGTTGATATTTTTCATAAATAATTCGGTTTGTGTCGGTTGGGCTACATCACAGTACACTAAGTCTACCTTTTCAACAATATTAAGATATCCTTTGGGTTTTGTTGCATCTCCTAAAATCGGAGCAATATTAAGTCTTTGACGTGAAAGTTGAACCAATTTCTTAGCTGTTGTTGGTGAAAATTCAACTGCATAAATTCTTCCGTTGATTACAATATCAGAAATGTGTGAAACTGTTGTTCCAGTTGACGCACCAAGGTATAACACTTTTGAGGTATTTTCAAGCTTTAAATTTTCTAATCCATTTAATAGGGCTGCAGATAATTTTGAACGTCTAGGATTCCATATTCTGTATTCTACGTCTTCTTGAACTAATTCTTCTCCATAAACTGATGTTCCAGGATTAAGATTTTTAGTTGCTATATTCCCATCTTTAAAATAAACATTCATAATTTACCTCCTTTTTTTCTTTTTTCCTTTTTTTCCTTTTTTCTTGTTATTTTTAGGTTTTGAGCGTTCTTCATTCCTTCTTTTTGTTGTTTTTGTTGGAAATGGATTGTCTTTCTCTATTTGCTGGACCTTTGATGTGAATTCATCTGCAACATTTTCATCAAAAGTTTTAGTAAATACATCTCTTCTAACAGCTAAGGATATCATTCCAGCAAGCATTCTTGCAATTTTTCCACGATTCCACCATTTTGCACCTCTTACTTGGGGATGTTGGTAGATTAATCCATATTTTGGTGGTCTATCTCCACTTTTCAAATGTCTAAATAATGCTTTTTCAGCACCCATTATTTGAACTGTACTTGATGGGTAGGTTGCAAGTCTTTTAATTCCTCCAGCATGGGAAATTAATTTTGCACCAAGAGATGATCCAACTAAAAGTTTTAAGTTAGGTGCAATTGATTCCATTTTTTCGTCAATATAATTTTCCATGTTCTTTCTGGATTTTTGGAGTTCATAAATAGAATTAGCATAGTTATTCATAATTTCCAAATCTAAAGGATTTATGTCTTCTTCAAGATCAATAATATCACTTGGAAATGCATCAGGTTTTGCTTTAATGATTTTTTCTTTTGTTTTATTTTGTGATATTAATTTGATGTATGTTTCATTATTGTGAATAACATCCATTTCAGGGAAATAAAGAGCATACCATTCTCTAATTCTTTCAATTAATTTAGAAATACTTTCATCAATTTCATCAATGGAGTTAATAGCTTGTATTAAATGTTTATCTTGGGAAGCTGATTCTTTGATTTTATAAATTGCTAAACTTCTATAAATTGAGGTTATTTCTTCTGAATTGAGTCCAAATTTATCATAATTGTTTCTTAAATAATCTCCACCTTGATTTGGTGTTTTTACAATTATTTTTTCATTGCCATAATCAGAACGTCTTTTGTTTGATTCAATGATAATTTTATCATAATTGGCAGATACTTCCTCAATTATTTCTAATTCTTCTTTAACTATTTTTTTATCATTAATTTCAGCTAATCTATCAATTATTTTATCTTCAGGAAATAATTTTTCGGATATTATCTCATTTTCACTATTAAAAGCTAAAAACCCTTTAACTGAGTAAGTTATATAACATTCCATAAAATTAAATATTTTTTTTATTTTTAATAAGTATTTTCATGTTATACGAAGATTTAATTTATCTAAAAATAATAAAATTAGTATATTATTTTATCTTTTTGGATTTGAGATTATGTCAGATGAGAATTATAGTGATTTAAAATATGAATTGGAACTTAAAAATGCTGAAATTGATGAGCTTAATATTGAGTTAGAAAATAAAAAAGAGGAAATCAATAAACTGAAATTATATGCAACAAAATTAAAATATCAAAAGAAAAATTTGGAAGATAAACTTGATACAAAAATAAATTATGATAAAGCTACAATGAATGAATTAGATGATTTATCAGAGAAAATTAAGGAAAAAGATGTTATCATTGAGGACAAGCAAGATCAAGTTAGATATCTTAGATCTCTAATTGATGATTATAAAACTCAGGTAAATAACAATACTATAAATCTTGAAACTCAACTTAGAAAAATCTCTAAAACATATGAAGATTTATTAAAACAAAAAGATTCTATTATTGAAAAACAAGATGAACAAATTTCAAATTTATTTAAATCCAAAGAAGAAATAATCAAATCCAATAAAACTAATATAATTAGTTTAAAATTACAAAATGAAAAATATCAAGATATAATTGATAAATTAACAAAAACTAATTAAATAATTAATTACAAAGTTGATATCATGTTAAATACTAATATTTGTGGAGTTGAATTTAGAAATCCTTTGATGTTAGCTGCAGGAATCTTGGGAAGTAATGCTTCATCATTGAATTGGGTTTTAAAATCAGGTGCTGGAGGAGTTGTTTCAAAATCTTTTTCTTTAAATCCTCATCCAGGATATGTCAATCCTACAACTGTTGCAGTTGAAGGGGGTATTATTAATGCAATTGGTCTTTCAAATCCTGGTGTTGATAATTTTAAAGAAGAATTGAAAAAAATTGAAAGAAAAGATGATGTTGTAATTGCTTCAATTTATGGAGCAACCCCTGAGGAGTTTTCCTCATTAGTCGGTGAGATTCAGGAACTTGTTGACATGATTGAGTTAAACATTTCCTGTCCTCATGCAATGGATGGTTATGGTGCTTCTATTGGTCAGGATTGTAATTTAAGCTACAAGATTGTTTCAGCGGCAAAAGATGCTTCTGATATACCAATTATCGCTAAATTAACACCTAATGTCGCCGACATTACTGAAATTGCAAAAACCTGTGAAGATGCTGGTGCTGATTGTTTATCTTTAATTAATACATTAGGACCGGGTATGAAAATTAATATTGATATTGCTCGCCCAGTTTTATCTAATAAATTCGGTGGTATGAGTGGTCGTCCAATTAAACCGATTGCTATTAGTAATGTTTATTCTGTTTATGAAGCAGTTGATATTCCATTGATTGGTGTTGGTGGAATTTATAATTGGGAAGATGTTGTAGAATTCATTTATGCTGGTGCAAGAGCAGTTCAAATAGGTACTGCCATTATGGATGAAGGTGTTGATGTATTTAGTCATATTAATGAAGGTTTAGAAAAATTCATGGTTGAAAAAGGATTTTCATCTATAGATGAAATGGTTGGACTTGCACATAAGGAGTTGTAATTATGATTAACGAACCGAAGATTGTTGAAATAACTGAAATTATTGATGAAACTCCTACAATTAAAACTTTTAAATTCAATTGGGATATGGAAACATTAGGAAAGCCAAATCCTGGTGAATTCTTAATGGTTTGGAATTTTAAAAATGAAAAACCAATGTCAATTGCCCAAATTAATGATGATGAATTAGCTATCACTGTTAAAAATATTGGTGAATTCACATCCCAATTACATGACTTAAAAGTTGGAGATCAAATAGGTGTTAGAGGTAGTTATGGTAATGGATTTGATAATTCATTTGAAGGTAAAAGAATCTTAGCGATTGGAGGGGGTGTTGGAATGGCTCCTATCAATGCAATTGTTAATGATTTAATCAAAAAAGGAAATAAAATAGACGTTGTTGCAGCAGCTATTACTAAAGATGAATTGTTATATTGTGATTCACTTGAAAAGTTGGGTGCTAACATTCATCATTGTACTGATGATGGAAGTCTAGGATTTAAAGGTTTTGCAACTGATTGTACTGTTGAATTGCTTAAAAATTCTACTTTTGATTATGCGTTTGTTTGTGGTCCTGAAATAATGATGAAAGGAATCTATGATATCCTTGAAGATGCTGAAATCCCAGGTCAATATTCTCTTGAGAGATATATGAAATGTGCTCTTGGAATATGTGGTCAATGTTGTGTTGATAACGAAGGTTGGAGAATTTGTGTTGAAGGTCCTGTTTTTGAAAATGATAAAATAAATCAAATAACTGAGTTTGGAAAATACAGAAGAGATGCTTCTGGTGTTAAATATTAATTAAGGTTGATAAAATGGAAATTGATATTAAGAAACATTTGACATTTCCAGTTTTTTTAATTTGTTTTTTATTAATTATTTCATTAATATTCATTTTTCCTGCTTTGAAAATGATTGTTCTAGGAGCTATTCTGGCTTATTTAATCAAGCCAATAGCTTTTAAGATTCAATCAAAATTAAAATATTCCTCTGTTTCTATAATAATTGCAATGATTACGGTGATAATTCCATTAATTGTTCTTGTAGGATATATTTCATATGAACTCTATTCTGTTGTATCAACTATAATCACATCTGGTTCTATTTTGGATATTAATCAATTCATTTCTCAATGTATAAATTATTTACACATTAATGTTAATCCAAATGAACTTTCTCAATCTGTTACTTCTTCGTTTGAGACAATTATAAGTTATGTTATGAATTATAGTGTGAGTATTGTAAGTAAGTTTGCTAATCTTAGTTTGGATTTATTTATTTTAGTTTGTTCAGTATTTTATTTCGTTAGGGATGGGGATAAGTGTTTAAAATTTATTAAAAGTTTCATTCCTGATGATTCTATCAATTTTTTTGATAAAACTATTGAGGATATAAAAAATGTATTGAGAAGCATATTTTATGGTCACTTTTTAACAGCTATAATAATTGGAATTTTTGGATGTATTGGTTATTCTATTTTAGGTTATCCATTTGGAGCATTTTTAGGAGTCTTAACTGGTATTTTACAATTAATCCCAATATTTGGACCATGGCCAATTTATTGGACTTTATTTTTCATTGATGTGATAAGTGGAAATTATCCGAGGGCAGTAGTGGTATTATTGTTTGGATTTTTCTTAAGTGGTGTTGATATGTATATCAGACCAGCTCTTTCAAGTCATTATGCAGATATTCATCCTTTAATTTTACTTGTAGGGTTCTTAGCAGGTCCTTTAGTATATGGGATTGTTGGTTTTATTGCAGGTCCTTTAATTTTAGGAATAACATACACAGTTTTAGATAGTTATAGAAAAGAATATCTCATGGGAGATGAATAAATGCAAAGGAATGTTGTTATCTTAGATATTGATTATGTTACTTACGAAGATAAGCCAGTCATTCGGTTATTTTCAAAAGATGGTGATAAAAATATCATATTACTTGATGATACTTTTGAACCATATCTATATGTTGTTTCCGATGATTTGGAAAGGTGCATTGATGAAATCCAGGATAATATAGATAATGTTCGTATTGAAAAAGTAATCAAGAAAGATTTTCAAATTGAAAATGAATTCCTGAAGGTAATTTTTAGGCATCCTCAGGAACTTGCAAATCATAGGGATGCACTAAGAGATTTGGAAAGTGTAATTCAAATTAGGGAATTTGATATTCCATTTTACAGGAGATATCTAATGGATCGTGATGTTATTCCAATGACTGAAGTAGTTGCTATTGGAGATAAACTTGATTCATTCCTTGATTTGAACTCAAATAAACAAGATATTGAGATTATTAAACTTACTGAGGAACTAGAACGTACTCAAGATTATCCTCAAGATTTCCGTATTTTGAGTTTTGATTTGGAAGTTAGAAATCCTCATGGAATGCCAAATTCAGAAGTTGATGAAATTATCATGATTGGTGTTTCCAGTAATTTTGGAATTAATCAGGTAATTTCAACTAAAACCAATTCTGATTCCCGAGAGGATTTTGTAAATCAGGTGGAATCTGAAAAAGAAATGATTGAAGAATTTGTTAAAATTATTAAAGAGAATAATATTGATATTATTGTTGGTTATAATTCAGATAACTTTGATTTTCCATATCTTAAGGATAGAGCCAAAATATTAGGTGTTGATTTAGATATTGGAATGGATGGTTCTAATGTTAAATTCATTAGGAGAGGATTTACTAATGCTGCATCTTTTAAAGGTTTGATACATGTTGACTTATACTTGGTTATGAGGAGATATATGGCTCTTGAAAGATATACTCTTGAGAGGGTTTATTATGAATTATTTGGCGAAGAGAAGATTGATGTTCCTGGAGATAGAATTTGGGAGTTCTGGGATAATGAAGGCGAAGAACTAGATAATTTATTTGATTATTCTCTTGATGATGTTGTCTCAACATTAAAGATTGCACAGCAGACTTTACCTCTTAATTTAGAACTTACTCGTATTATAGGTCAACCTTTATTTGATGTTTCTCGTATGGCTACTGGTCAGCAGGCAGAATGGTTTTTAGTAAAACAAGCTTATTTTGATAATGAAGTAGTTCCAAATAAGAAAGGATCTAATTTTGCAAATCGGGCTGCTGATGAGAATGAGGGGGGTTACGTTAGAGAGCCTGAAAAGGGTTTGCATGAAAATCTTGTTCAATTCGATTTTAGGAGTCTATATCCAAGTATCATTATATCAAAGAACATATCTCCTGATGTGATGTATTTAGATGATATTGATAATGAAGAGGAATACAACATATCTCCCGAACATGGTATTAAATTTAAAAAAGAGCCAAAAGGTTTTATTCCATCAGTTATTGATAAGATATTGCAAGAACGTTTTAGAATCAAACGTGAAATGAAAGCAGCTAGTGATGAGACTGAAAGAAAAGCATTAGATGTGCAACAGCAAGCAATTAAAAGACTAGCAAATACTATGTATGGTATTTATGGATTTCCAAGATTTAGATGGTATTCATTTGAATGCGCAAAAGCAATTACTTCTTGGGGAAGACAATATATTAAATCATCCATAAAAATGGCTGAAAAATATGGATTTTATGCAATATATGCAGATACTGATGGTTTTTATGCGAAATACAAAAAAGAAAAAGAATAAGAGAAAATTAATTCTCTTTTAAATTTATTTAGTTATTTTTATATAAGATGTAGCAGATTTTGCAACACAATACTTGTTTGCAGAGCTCACAATAACTTTATGAGTTCCAAGGCTTAATGATTTTACATTAAAGTATGCTATTCCTTTTGAATTTGTTGTTATTGTGTAAGTCTTATATTTTTTACCAGTATACACTTTGATTGTTATTTTAACTCCTGAAATTATTTTATTAGTTTTGGTGTTTTTCGCAGTAACCTTGAAGTATGTTGTTTTTCCTTTTTTAGCGGTTAATTTCGCTGGAGTTAATTTTGTTGGAGCTTTTAATACTACAATCTTGGATGAAACTTTGCTTGCAACATAGTTCTTTGAATCGGCACCTCTTACTTCAACTTTATAAGTCCCAGGTTTGAGGTTAATTAATAATTTTAGTGTACCATCAGCACCAGTATTTCCATTATAGTTGTAATATCTGTAAGAAGATATGTAAACTCTAATGTTAAGTTTTGCATTATAAATTGGAGCATTACTTCTCTTTGTGTTAACTAATTTTATGGTTAAGTATCTTCCTTGTTTGTAGTATGCTGTTGTTTTTGGTGCACTGATTTTTGCAGTAGATCTGTAGACTGTGATATATTTAGTTATTGAACTTCCACTATATCTCTTATCTGCAGTACTTACAACCATTTTGTTTTTTCCAACATTTAGTGGAGCTGAAATTTTGGCATTTCCGTTTTTATCTGTTTTAAGAAGATAATTTGATGATTTTGAACCTGTGTATAATTGGACAAGTATATATGCTTCGGATATTGCTTTACCATTTTTATCTGTAACTTTGATAGTTACAGTAGATCCAGTGTTGTAATAAATGGTCAATTTAGAAGTAGCAGTTAATTTAACAGATTTCGGTGGGATAATTATTTTTCCGCTAGCATTATTATATGCTATATTTTTAGTATCATTGTTACTTGCGGTAATAGGATAAGTTCCACTAGTTAATTGGTTAACAGATACAGTAGCCTGTCCATTTTTGTTAGTTTGGAAGTAATAATCTATCTTTGAAGTCCCAGGTATATATAAATGAATCCATGTGTATGGAACTGGTTCTCCGTTTTTAGCATTTGTAACTGTAATAGTTACTTTTTTTTGGGTTCCGTATTCTTCTTTAAATGGATCAATTTTAATGTTGATTTGTGCTTGTTCAATAGTTAAATTAAATTTGGTATTTGTTGATTTATATATTCCATTAGTTGATAATTCAGCAGTATGGTTGCCAACACCCATAAAGAAATAATAAGTATCATACCGTAAATAGAAATCAGTATTTTTAAATGATACAATTCCGTGCTCATCGGTTATTCCAGAAACTTTTATGGTATTAACCATATTAATATTATTGCCAATGGTAGCAGTAATTGGAATAGATAAAGTTACGTTTGCACAGGATAATATTTCATTAGTATCAATATCAATTACTCTAAATGTAAAATTACCATTGTTGTATTGGTTTTTATTATTCACTACTTCGATTTTAGTGTTATAAATTCTATTCAATCTGAGGGTTTTGTTAAGTTTCTCTTCACCATTATAAATAATAGTCATATTTGATGAAGTTATATTATTTGCTAGTGTGTATATAAAAATAAGCTTATTATTTTCTAGCCTTAAATCAGATATGTCGAGTACTTTAATGACATTTCCATCTTTGTATTTTATAGTAATATTGAAGTCATCTGCACTTATCTCTTTAATATCAACACCATTTGTAATATTAAGAGGTATTTCGACGATTTTACTACTGTTCACATTGATAGAAGATGGTGTTTCTAGGGTATAATTACCAAATATTGATAAAATGATATTGGTTGTAGAATTGGAATAAATTTCATTGCCGAGATATTTAATGGTCAGATTATGATTTCCAATTGATAAATCATCAAGAATAGTTATCTTTGATTCATCATAATTAAATTTTATACTCTTATTTTCTTCAATAACTGTTAAATTTTCATTAGTAATTCCAGATATTTTATTTGAGTTATCGTCTTTTATAGTCGCATTTATTTCTATTGTTTCGGTGTCTTTTATTTTAATATCTTCAGAAACAATTTCAGTATCTATTTTAGGGGTTGTAACATCATTTTCAGAATCAATATTTGTTCCATTATTGGATATGGGATTTGTTGAAACTTCATTCGCGCTAACAGCACCTAAACTTATTAATAATATAATTGCAGTAATTATTAATAAAATGTGAGAATTTTTAAGTTTCATAACTTTTTTCCTCCATTCATGAAAATCCTATTTTATTTTAAAAAGGAGTATGATTTTCTACTGAGTTCATATTATTTTTTTTTAAATATTTAATTATTAATGTATAATGATTTTCATTTTAAGTTTTATAAATTTTTTTGATGTGTATTTTTTTTACTATCGAGGGATTTATAAAAAAAGAATGAAGAATAGGATTATTCTTCAAGGTATGAATCCAAGTTAATGTCTAAATTATCACAGATTTCTTTTAACTGTTCGTACAATTTTTCATCAATTGGAATGCCGTTAGCTTCTGCTTCAGCAATTCTTTTAACTTCTAAGTCACCTGGGATAGCTACATTTTCACCAGTTTCTCTGACTTGAGAAACGAAGTCTTCGGTGTTTGCTTTAAATTCATCAAAATCACCAAATTTGGATGGATCGATTACTATGTATAAATCTCCTTTGGTACAATCTTTATCTGGTGATGCTGTACCTGATACTCCATTACCATATCCTGCTTGTACTAATGGTCCAGTTAATACTTCGATTAATAAAGATAATGCATATCCTTTGAATCCTCCAAATGGTAAAATGGATCCGTTCAATGCTTCTTCAGGGTTGTTAGTTGGATTTCCGTCTTTATCCAACGCCCATCCATCCGGTAAATCTAATCCTTTTCTTTTTGATTCAATGATTTTTCCACGTGCAGTAACTGATGTTGCCATATCCACGGTCATATATGTGTCTGATGGAATTCCTAATGCTATTGGATTAGTTCCAATTAGAGCTTTTTTACCGCCTAATGGTGCAATAGCAGGGTCAGTATTTGCGATTACAAGTCCAATACAATTTTCTCTTAATGCTAAATCACTGTAAAATCCAGTAACTCCGAAATGATTAGAATTATGGACGCCAACACATGCAATACCCATTTCTTTTGCTTTTTTAATTGCAATTTGCATAGCTTTATAAGATACTGCTTGTCCAAAACCACTGTTACCATTAATCAATGCCATTGCAGGTGTTTCTTTTTCAATAGTGATATTGTCTTCTAAATTAATTGTTCCTGCTTTAATGCTGATGAGATATTGGGGGAATCTGCCTAATCCGTGTGATGTAAATCCTTTTAAATCTGCATCGATTGTTGCTTCTGCTACTAATTCTTGATCTTCTTCACTAGCTCCCAATTTTTTTAATATCTCCTTTACAAGAGCTATTTCGTTATCTTTCATTATCTTCATTGTATCACTCTCAATTTTAATTAGTATTCAAGTTTACTACCTTCAAAACCTTTAACAGTGATTTTTTCATCATCGGTTACTTTACCAATGATTTGGCAGTCACAATATTCATTTAGAGTATTCATGATTTTTCCTGATTCTTCTTCATCACAAATAACAACAAAACCAACACCCATGTTGAAGACTTTGTACATTTCTTTTATGTCTACTCCTTGTTGGTAAATAAGTTTGAATATTTCTGGAACTTCTGGAAGGTCGTTAATTTCGTATCCCACACCTTTTTTTAAACGTCTAAGGTTAGTAAATCCTCCTCCTGTGATGTGAGCTAGACCATGAATATTGTATTCTTTTTCAAATAGTGCAACAATAGGTTTAACATAGAGTTCAGTTGGTCTAATTAATTCTTCACCAATGGTTGTTTCACCATTTGGCATTTTATCATCAATAGAAAAGCCACCTTTATCAAATATTGCATTTCTAGCTAAACTATATCCGTTAGAATGAATACCATTACTGTTAATACCAATTAATACATCTCCTGGTTGGATTTTTTCACCAGTAATAATTTTGTCAATGTCTACAAATCCAATACCAGTCCCTGCTAAATCAAAATCTTTAATAATTCCTGGAAGAGATGCAGTTTCCCCACCAATGATTGCAATTTTTGATTCGTTAGCACCTTTTACAAGACCTTCAGCAATTTCTGCTGCTCTTTCTGGATCTGGTTTTTCAACAGCAAGATAATCTACTAAAGCTATTGGTTCTGCTCCAACACATAAAATGTCGTTGACAACCATAGCAATACAGTCAATACCTACTGTATCATATTTGTCCATCATTTCTGCAATTAAAATTTTACTTCCAACACCATCAGTACTCATTGCAATAGCTTTATCTCCTAATTTTACTAAAGCTGCATAATGACCACTGTCTGTAATAATATCTCTACATTCTAATGTTGATTTAAGTTTATCAGCTAATTTTGAAACAGTAACTGCTTCTAAGTCAATATCAACACCAGATTCTGAATATGTAACCATTTTAACACCTATTGTTTTAAAAATAAATAATGTTGTAATTATACAACATTCTTTAATAGTAATTTTGTTTTAATTAGTATTTATTTATTATTAATGAATTCTTACACAATCTAAGTTAATTGGAGTTTTTGTCTCGATTTTATAACTTCTGTGTATTGATGATGCGAGATCCACAGTTTTATATGGGTCTCCATGACAAGTAATGACTTTTTCAGGTCTTGGATTAAGTCTTTTAACGTATTCCATTAATTGTCTTCTGTTAGAGTGACCACTGAATCCATTAATTGTTTTAATTTCCATTCTAACATTAAAAATTCTTGTTTTCCCATCATCATCTTCAAGTGGAATTTCTTTCCAACCTTTTTGAACTCTTCTACCCATTGAACCTTCAGATTGATATCCTACAAATATTATAGTGTTTCTTTCATCTTCACATAACCATTTGAAGTATTCTACTGAGTTACCTCCAGTCAACATACCTGATGTAGATAAGATGATTGCTGGGTCTTGACTTTCAACAATCTCTTTTCTTTGGTCGTGGTTTTGAACTTTATTAAACATTTCTGAAACAAATGGGTTTCTACCCATGTGAAAAATTTGATCTCTTAAGTCTTTACTTAAGTATTCAGGTCTTGCAGTGTGAATTGCAGTTGCTTCCCAAATCATTCCGTCAATGTAAATTGGAACTTCTTCGATTAATCCGTGTCTCATGTATTCTTCTAATACTATCATAAGTTCTTGGGCTCTTCCTACAGCAAATACAGGGACTAATATTTTTCCACCACGTTTAAGAGTTTTGTAGATGGTCTTCATCATTTCTTTTTCAGCATTGTTTCTTGAAGGCTGGATATCTTCTCTTCCACCATAAGTACTTTCCATAATTACTGTTTCAGCACGTGGGAAACGGATGGTTGCAGGTTCAAGTAATCTGGATGGTTCATATTTGAAGTCTCCAGTATAAACTAAGTTGTGAGCTCCATCTCCAATGTGCATATGTGAGATTGCTGAACCTAAAATATGTCCTGCATTATGTAATGTTAACCTTATATCTGGTGAGATGTCTGTCACTTCACCATAATCTAGGGTAATTGTATTTTTAATCGCTTGTTTTACATGTTTTGATGTAAATGGTAAAGGATTACCTTCTCTGTGAGCAATATCAAGGTGGTCGAATTGTAAAAGAGTGG
This sequence comes from Methanobrevibacter sp., assembly GCF_050872065.1. Taxonomy (GTDB): domain Archaea; phylum Methanobacteriota; class Methanobacteria; order Methanobacteriales; family Methanobacteriaceae; genus Methanocatella. The sequence continues at coordinate 17,054 of NZ_JBNMGD010000016.1, read as the reverse complement.
TTAAATCTCTTGTTGGGGTTGTACAGTATACTGGTCCATCATATCCATAATGGAATAAGTAAGGTACAAATCCACAATGATCTAAGTGAGCGTGAGATATAATAACTGCGTCTAATTCTTCAATTGAGAATTCTGGTGCATTTAAATATGGGAATGCATTTTTATTATCTGATGCAGCGACGTTAACTCCACAGTCTAATAATACACGACTATTTGGTGTTTGTAAGAGCATGGATGAACGTCCAACTTCTTTAAATCCTCCCAGTGAAGTAACTCTTGCCCAATCATTTGGGTATTTACTTCCTTGGTGAATTTGACGTCCAAGACGTTGTAATAATTTTTTTCTGTCTTTACTACTATTTTTTTGAATAGTTCTAATTTTTCCAATAATGTCTGAACTTATTGGTGGGGTTCTCAAAATTTTAGGTGCCCATCCAGTATTTTTAACAATATTTCTTGAAGTAGCACCATATTTTCCAATAACGAGTCCAGGTTTTTTAGCGGTGATAACTACTTCTCCAGTTACATTATCAAAATAAATATCAGTAATTTCGGCTCCATCTGGAACAATTTCATGAATTTTATTTATTGTTGCTTCATTATCAAGCAATGCACTTTTGTCTGATCTTATAATTATTCTTTTTCTAAGTTCTTTTGCAAGTGATCTAATTAAGTCACCATTTTCAGTTATAATTTCTGGATTTTTGGTATAAACTACCACTTCTGGTCCTTCGAATTCCACTTTGGAAACTTGGATTTCTGCAGGTAGTTTTTGCAAAATCTCTTTTTTAATATCTTCTAAAATATCTGAAGCCATATAATCCCTTCAAAAAAAGTTTGTGTATTATAATAGTTTATGAAAAGCTTTAAGCTATAATTAGTTAAATTTCATAAACTATGTACACATTTTATATAAAAAAATAGTTAGTTATGAAAATTAGTTTTGCTATATTTTATCCAAAATTTCTTTTACTTTTTCATTATCTAACATTTCATAGCCGTCTTTATCTACTTTAGCGACTAAAAATCCGTTACCGGAATAAGTGTCACGTTCAGCAGCAGCTCTGATAGCTCTTATAGCTACTTCAAGTCCTTCGTCTACTGATAAATCTTCTCTAAATCTGTCTTCAAGAACACCGTAAGCTACGATAGATCCTGATCCAGTTGAGATGTAATTATCTTTAATCATACCACCAGCAGGGTCTAATGAATAAATGGATGGTTTGCCTTCGTCCATACCACCAAGTAATATTTGAACATACATTGGTCCTGAACGTAAGATATTTGCAGTTAATGATGCTGCAGCTTTAACACTAATTTCATCATTGTTTCTCATTTGGTATAATGAAACTTCTGCTTTAATAAGTTTCATTAAGTTTTGTGCATCCCCAACAGAACCTGCAATGGTTGTTGCAATGTGATCATCAATTTTAAATATTTTTTCTGCTACTTTGTGAGCTACTAAATTTCCCATAGTTGCTCTTCTTTCAGTTGCAAATACAATTCCGTCTTTACAAGTAATTCCGACGGTTGTTGTACCTTCTACAATTTTATCTTTCATTTAAATACACCTCATTTAAGTATTTAAAATATCTTATTCCAACTACTTATAGGTTAATTTAACAAAATAAATTAATAATTTTCGTATTAATTTTATTTAAAATCAGAATCAATAATTAGTATAAACTAACAATACTATATTATTAAATTAGAATATATAAACTTTTCTTATTTAAGGTGCTTAAAATGAAGTATAAAAAAATTGGTGATATCTTGATTTTGGACAACAAGTACTCAGGCAATGATTTTGAGGAGTTGTCTAATAAACATAATGTGAAAACTATAATGAAGATTGATCACATCCAAGGAACTAAAAGGGAGCCAATTTATAAAGTTCTTTTTGGAAGCGAAACAGAAACAATGCATAAAGAAAATGGTTGTTTATTTAAATTGGATTTATGCAAGGTGATGTGGTCTAAAGGTAACAATAATGAAAGATTAAGGATTGCTAAACTAGTTGAAGATGATGAAGTGGTGCTTGATATGTTTGCAGGTATTGGTTACTTTTCTATTCCTATTGGAGTATATTCAAATGCAAAGGAAATTATCCCAATTGAAATAAATCCCAATTCTTATCATTTTTTATGTGAAAATATTAAATTAAACAAATTAACAAATGTGACTCCAATTTTAGGGGATTGTATGAGGGAAACTCCTAAATTTAAGGCAGATAGGATATTGATGGGTTATGTTAAAACAACTCATCATTATTTAAAAATAGCTATTGATAGTTTGAACAAAGGTGGTGTTCTTCATTATCATGAAACAGTTCCCGAAAAATTAATCAACACTAGACCAATAGAAAGAATTAAAGCTCAAGCAGGAGATAGGGATGTTGAGTTATTAAAAATAAATAAAATAAAAAAATATGCTCCTGGTGTAGAGCATGTTGTTATTGATGCTCGAATAAATTAGATATTCTCTTTAATAAATCGTCATTCAACCATTCATCATTAATGTATTTTTCATAAATACATAATCTTTCAGTTAATTCAAAACCTGCATCAGTAGTTATCTTTTTAAGTTCATCAATTCCTGGCCATGGAGAGGTGATATTTACATAATCTGGGCTTACTGGTGAAACGCCACCCCAATCATCAGCACCACATAATAAGAATATTTGTGCAGTTTCATTGTTTAAGTTAGGTGGAACTTGAATACTGACATCAGTATCTCCAAATAAGAGAGTTCCTGCTATTACTGTTCTAATCATATCTAAAAAGCTTGGTTCTGGCCAATTTTCCATTTCAATTCCAGGGATTGGTGTGAAATTTTGAATAATTAATTCTTGGATATGTCCATATTTATCATATAAATCTCTAATTGCGATTAATGATTCTGCAATTTCTTCTTTTGTCTCACCAATTCCAATTAATATTCCTGTGGTATAGGGGATTTTAAGTTTTCCTGCATTGGATATAGTTTCAAGTCTTAATTCTGGATTTTTTCCAGGACTTTTATTGTGTGCAGGTAATTCCATTAATCTCTTTGATGAGTTTTCAAGCATTAATCCTAGTGATGCATTAACTTCTTTTAATTTTTTTAAATCCTCAAAACTAAAGTTTCCACCATTGGTATGAGGTAATAAAGTGGTTTTATTTAAAGTCATTTGGCATATGTCTATAATGTAATCAATCATTTTTTCATAGCCATATTCTGCCAATTTGAGTTGAACGACTTTTTCTTCATCTGCATCTTCACCAAAAGTAAAAAGAGCTTCTTTACATCCATATTTCTCAGCTTCTTTTAAGCTTTCCAAAACTTCTTGTTTTGTTTTAAGAATTATGGCTTCTGGATCATCAGGATTTTTTTTAAAATTACAGTATCCACAATCATTTCTGCAAATTTCAGTCAAAGGTATGAATACATTTTTAGAATAAGTAATAAGATGATTCTCCCTATATTGTACTGTTTGTGACATATATTTGATTATTTCACTATCAGTAGCTTTTAAAATTTGGAGAATCTCTTCTTTATTTAAGGATTGCATTTTAATCTTCATGTTCTGAAACAGTCACTTCCACATATAATGGAGGTAATCCGTTTCTATCTTCCCATATAGCAACTATAACATCAAAACCTGGGAGTTTAAATACTTTATATCCAACTTCAAGCCCCATGGATTCAAGTTCTTTTTTCATTCTTGAAAATCCATGTTCGTCAATGGTATTTGTAGTTCCTTCACTTTCTTTGATGTGCTGGTCTCCAGATTTTAATATTTTAGAAATTTCTTCGGAACTTGCACTTAATTCAGTTCCTCCAAGAAGTTCACCTAATTCAGTAAGTTTAGAGTCAAATTTATCTATAGGAATGGTTTTTCTAGACCTTCCTCTAACAATAAGTATTTTTGCATTGTTAATTGCAGGTCTTGAACCTTTAAATGATTCAAAAAATCCCATTACTTTTCCTGCAATTTCATAACTTTTTTTCATTAAATCAAACCCTATTGGATATTTAATTCAGATTTCAATTCACCCATTGTAGTTACTTTTTCAGCATATGCATTATGTCTATGAATACTTTCTTCATTTTCTTGACGTGCTGTGATTAATGTGTTATCTGGTAAGTCAGTATACTTCTTAGCAACTTTTTCCATCATGTTTCTAACACAGTCTTCAACAAAAACAGGGTTTTTGTGTGCATTCATAACAGTCGCATTTTCATCAGGTCTTTTGAGTAATTCACAAACAGGTGAACTCATTGAATTTTCAATAATTTCTATGAGATCTTCAGCTTTAACTTTTTTATCTTCTGGAACTTCAACCAATAAGGTTCCAATTCCTCTTTGGTTATGGGAAGCAAATGTAACAGTATCTAAAACTTTTTGTGTAGTTTTTTCATCTAAGAATTCTAATAATTTATTTTTATCAGATTCTCTTACAGATTCTTGTGCACATGGACAAACAGTCATTCCAATGACTTCTGCACCAATGCTTTTTCTAATCTTAATGTCGCCGTTTTCATCTCTAAGTCCAACAGATTTTGCTATTAATTTGCTTGTTTCTTGAGTTTTGTTTTCGGTAACAGGAGATTTTTTCATGAACATAAAATCAGTTGTCATTGAAATTTCAACACGTTTTGCATATTCATGTTTAGTCATCATTTTTTCAACGATTTTTGCACATAATGATTCTATGTCTACAGTTGAGTCGTTAGCAACACTCTCAAGCACTTCACTAATGGCTTCAGGGTTTCTAGACATGTGAACACCTTTTTGATCATTTGGTAAATCTACAAATGCATCAAATGTAGGTAATAAAATTATTGGTCTTTTATTTGTTCTTTCTAGTTGTAATAATTTTTTAACTCCTGTAACACCTACTCTAGTTAATTTAATAGGTATACTTGGAGTATCATCTTGAGTATCAGGTAAGCATACTACCAATTTCATAACCTCTAAATTGTTATTTATAATAAGTATATATTTGTTGTCTTTTTATTTATATAGTTTAATGAAAATTAATTGTTTTTAGTTATCTTTTCATTACAGTGGTAATTCTATTTTACAAATTAAGAAATTATCATATTAATTTTTAGATATATTTCCATCTATTATCCTATAGAAAAAGTTTATGTTCTAATTAATTTATCTGAAAAATGTGTATATTGTTCAACAAAAAGGATTTTATTACTTTTGAGTTATTCTAAAAATAGAGCTATTAAAGTTCGAAAAAGTAGTATAATAAGTAGTCCCTTTCGGACTACTTTTTGAAAATAAATTATAAAATGTTTGAAGAACCCATATCTTCTTTAATAACATCTAAAACAGTTTGTGTATATGTTCTTTCTATAATTGGATCTTTTAACAATTCTTTAATGAATGCATTTAATTCGTTGGTGTTTCTGAATTTTGCAATTAAAAATGCATCATATTCTCCAGTAACATCGTAGATTCCAACTACATTTTTATTAAAGAAGGTTTTTTCTTCCCAATTTTTGAGTTTTCCACCTTTTACTCTTACTCCAATAATTGTGGTTAAAACAAAACCTAATTTTTCATGATCAATAACCGGTGAAAATTTTTTGATAACTCCAGATTTTACCATTTTATCAATACGATTGTGAACGGTTCCTACAGACACATCTAAACTACGTGAAATTTGCCTATAAGATGTTCTTACATCTTCGTTGATTATTTTTAAAATGTTGATGTCGGTATCATCTAATTTGATAACATTTTCTTTTGTTTTTGCCATCGCTGTATGCCTCTTTATATAATAAATTGGTCAATTATTTTAATTAACCTTGTAATGTAGAATATATTTTTTATAATATTTAAAACTTAATAATTATTTTTTATTTTTTTTTAAAAATTACTAACATTTATTGTTTTTTTTATTATTTTTTATAAAAATATCTTTCTTTTTATATTATATTTTTTAAATTGTCTTTTGTAAGTCAATAAGAACATTTTTAATGTGTTCAATAGAAGCATCTGTTTTTAAACCTAGAGGTTTAAAATGTGTTTTCACTGCTATGAATCCATCTTTTTTAAGTTCATCTAAAATTAAATCAAATTTAGGAGCACTAACTTTCAATGATTTGCAGATACTATGAATATCAAAAAATGTTGCTGGTGCATCAGATTCTATAAGACATTTATTCAATAATTTCAAAGCTTCCTTTTTGCTATTAATTTTTTTGTTTTCAGTTTCATCAATCATTTTTTGAATAAATTCACTATTTTGGATAGGGCCTAACCATAATGGGCCAGCATGGATTAATTTTTCACCACAGATGGGGCAGATTTCATCAATTGGGCTAGCTAAACCTTTACTTGTTTGTCTATGAAGGCAGTGTTTGCAATGACTAATGTAACCAATATTTTTTAATGTTTCATCTGTTCTTTTTGAACCTTTTTTAATTTCAAGGTATAATCTCATATAATGTTCAGTACTATGAGACATTTTTATTTCAATACATTTTGCATATTTTGAAAGAGTGAGTGCTACAAAACCTGCTAATATTCTAATACCTGTTTCATGACAGTATTCACTTTTGTATGGTTTTGCATTATATTTACGTATGCAAGGTTCTTTATATGTTCCACATAATGCAGAAGTATCTGTTGCGGTAACACATAATAGGGAATTTCTTCGAGCACAGTAACCAGAAGAATCAAGAAATGGGGATGGAGTTCCAAATGGATCAATATCAATTACATCAAACTCTCCACGTTTCATTCTTAAAAACATACTAGCATCATGTTGATACACTTCAATATTTTCTAAATTGTTTAATTCAATATTATGTCTTTCATAATGATTTGCTATTTCACTTATATCATTAATGGAGACTTCTCCAACACCATCAATTTCATTTTTATAGCGGATACCACGTATTCCACTTCCTCCAAATAAATCACAAATATTTATTTCTCTTTCTTGTTCTTTTTGGAATACTTGTATTGCAAGTATGGATAAATCTCTATTTAATTCCATATGGGGGTTATAAAAAACTGGTGCATCAGAAGATACTTTATCAAATTCGGGGAATTCAATTTTTGTGATACCTTCGTCAATAGTTTTGGTTTTATATTCTTCCATTTATCTCACTCTTGAATTGTTTTATTAATAATAAGTAATGTTTTAAATATTATTAGATTTAAAGATTAGTATAGATAATTTTAATTATTTTATTAATGGTGATTATGGTGTCAGATATTAAAGTTCCTATTGCAAAACCAATAATTGGGGAAGAAGAAATAGAAAATGTGGTTGAAGTTTTAAAATCAGGAATGATTGCTCAAGGACCAAAAGTTGCTGAGTTCGAGCAAAAATTTGCGGATTGGGTTGGTGCAAAATATGGTGTTGCTGTTAACTCTGGAACCGCTGCATTGCATGTTGCATTACTCTCTTGTGGTATTGGTGAAGGGGATGAAGTAATTACAACTCCATTTACTTTTATTGCAACTGGAAATTCAATTTTATATACTGGTGCAAAGCCAGTTTTTGCAGATATTGACTTAAAAACATATACTATGGACCCAGACTCTATTGAATCATTAATAACTGAGAACACTAAAGCTATTTTACCTGTTCAATTATATGGACAATCTGCGAACATGGATAAAATCAATGAAATTGCTGAAAAACATGGATTAATAGTTATTGAAGATGCTGCACAAGCTCACGGTGCAACATGTAATGGTGAAAAAATTGGTAGTTTAGGAGATATGTCCTGTTTTAGTTTTTACCCAACTAAAAACATGACAACTTCTGAAGGTGGAATAATCACAACAGATGATGAAGAATTAGCTGAAAATGCTAAAATATTCAGAGCTCATGGTGCAAGTGTGAGATATCATCATGATGAAGTTGGTTATAACTTTAGAATGACTGATATTTCTGCATCTATTGGTCTTGCTCAATTGGATAAAATTGATGGATTTAATGATAAAAGGATTGAAAATGCAGCATATCTAAATGAAGGTTTAAAAGATGTTGATGGAGTTATAACTCCTTATTGTGCATATGGTTCAAAACATGTATACCACCAATACACTATTAGAGTTGAAAAAGGAAATAGGGATGATTGGGTAAATATTATTAATGAATGTGGTGTTGGAACTGGAATCCATTATCCAATTCCATTGTACAATCAGCCAATTTATAAATCATTAGGAATTAAAGGCAATTGTCCAAATGCAGAACTTGCTGCAGATAATGTTATTTCTCTCCCAGTTCATCCATCTTTAACAAAAGATGATTTGGATTTAGTTATTAAAGCTGTTAAAACAGCTTCAGAAAAATTAGCTTAATACTAATTCTTTTTTTCTATTTATTTTAATATTTTATTTACTGTATCAATTTTAGCATCTAAAGTCCTATTTTCAAGGTCTCTTCTATCATCTACTTTTATAACTGTATATACTCTACCAATTCCAATTTTAAAGATAGCTTCTTGAGCATTAGCTATTGCAGAATAAAGTTCTTCAAGAGTATCTGCTTCAATTTGTGTTCCCATTCCGGTTAATTGGTAATTAAGCCCGGAATCTTTTATGGATTGGACTGCTACAGTTACATATTCTTTACATTCAGTAGTTTCAGTTCCGACAGGTAATATTGCAAAATCACAAGTTATCATTTTTTCACCTACTAAAATTATTTATTTATCATTTTATAAATTAATTTAGTAATGGTTAAATTAAACAAAGATGAATTTAATGAACATATTTTTACAAGGATTAATAAATTAATCTATGATTATGACTTAATTAAAGAAGGTGAATTAATAGCTGTTGCATTATCTGGTGGTAAAGATAGTGTATTGACGTTACATGCACTAAAAAATTATCAAAATTTATTGGATTTTGATTTAGTTGCTATTAGTGTAGATGAAGGAATTGAAGGTTATAGGCAACATGGTATTGATTCAGCCATTAATAATGCTAAGGAATTAGGTATTAAATTAGTTCAAAAATCATTTAAAGAGGAAGAAGGGTTTGCACTAGATGATATTTATCAAAATTTTAAAAGTGCATGTATTCCATGTGGTGTTTTTAGAAGGAATATTTTAAATAAGACTGCATATGAGTTAGGGGCAGTTAAAATAGCAACTGGACATAATCTGGATGATGAAATTCAATCTTTTTTAATGAGTTTTGCACGTGGGGATACAATTAAATTTTCAAAATTCGGCCCGGAACTTGATGTTATTCATCCTAAACTAGTTCCAAGAATAAAACCGTTATGGAATACACCAGAAAAAGAAGTTGGAATGTGGGCAGTAATAAATGGTATTGATATTCATTTAGATGAGTGTCCTTACTCTCATTTATCTTTAAGGGCTAAAATTAAAGAGTTTTTAAATATAAGTGAAGACCAATATCCTGGTGTTAAAAATAATGTGATGGAATCTTTTCAAAAGATGTTAACTTTTGAAAATGATATGGTCACAAGCCTTAATGAGTGTGAAGTATGTGGTGAGTCAACTTCATCTAACATTTGTAAGGCTTGTGAGTTAAAAGAATTAATTTCTCAAAATTACAAAGACCATATATGCAATGAATAATGCTATTAGAATAATACCTTCTTTTTTATCATATTTTTCTTGTGTTTTACCGAATATGAAGCATAATATTGTAACAAATATCATAAATACAGTATCTATAAGTAAACTTGAATTTAGTGGCATTTCACTTATTGCACTACTTGCACCTAAAACAAATAAAATGTTAAAAATGTTTGATCCAATAACATTACCTATGACTAATTGATTTTCTCCTTTTCTTAAAGCTGTAATTGATGTTACAAATTCAGGTAAAGATGTCCCTATTGCAACAATAGTTAAACCAACCAATGTTTCACTTAGTCCGAATGCTATGGCTATGGCTGAAGCACTGCCTACAACTAAATCTCCACCAATAATAATTCCTGCAAGTCCAATGATAATAAATATAATACTCTTTTTAAGACTTAATTTCGGTTCATTTACATCATGAGCATGACTATCTTTTCTTGCACTTTTAATAAGGAAGAATACATAACCGACCAATAGTACAAGTAAAATTATTCCTTCGATAGCACTTATTTTCCAATCAACAATGATGAATATACTTAATAATAATGTTATAGCTACGAGGAAAGGCAAATCTTTTTTTAGAACATTTTTTTCCATTAATAGATTGCTAAGTATTGCTGATACTCCAATAACCATTAGTATGTTGAATAAATTACTTCCGATAACATTACTTACAGCCATTGCATTGTTTCCAGAAATTGATGATGTAATTGATACTGCAGCTTCAGGTGCACTTGTTCCAAATGCCACAATTGTTAATCCAACAATTATTGTTGGTACTTTTAAAAGGTAGGCTACATTACTTGATCCATCAACAAAAAAATCAGAACCCTTGATTAAAAATACAAATCCTACAACTAGCAAGACTATTTGGATAATAATTCCAGCATCCATTTTATTCCTCTGTTATTTCTTCTTGTGGTCCAATATCAGTTACAAGGACTTTGTCTATTTGGTGTCCATCAATATCAATTATTTCAAATATAAATCTTCCACACTCATATTTTTCCTCTTCATTAGGAATAGTCCCACTAATACTTAGAATAAATCCTGCAAGTGTAGTATAATTGTCTTCTTCTTCATCTGGAAGGAAATCATTAAGGTCGAATAATTCTTTAAATTTATCAATAGGGTATCTTCCATCAATTAACCAGGTTCCATCTTCTCTTTCGATTGCTTGTGGTTCATCTTCTTCGTCAATTCCCGGAATGTCTCCAACAATTCCTTCAAGTAAATCATTTAATGTAATTAAACCTTCAACACTTCCAAATTCATCTACTACAAGAGACATATGTACGTATTCTTGATTTTCCTTGAATTCTTTTAGTAAATCTAATGTTTCTAAGTGTTCAGATACTACTAAAGGTTCTTTTATAATTTTATCAATGTCAAATTCTTCTTCAGTAAACATTAGTGAAAGTATATCTTTTGCTTGAACTACTCCAATGAATTCATCTAATTCTCCTTTAGCTATTGGAAAAATGGACCTTCTACTTTCAATAATTTTGACTTTATTGATATCTCGGTCATCTTCAAGATTAATCCAAATAATCTCATTACGAGGAGTCATTATACTTTCAACTTTTTGATCATCAAGTTTGAAAACTCTTTTAATAATGTCTTCTTCTTCTTTTTCAATAGTTCCGCCAGCTCTTCCTTCTTTAATCATTAATTCGATTTCTTCTTCGGTAACAGTATCATCAGTTTTATTTTCAATTCTCATCATCCATAAAAGAAAACTACTGGATTTTGCAAGAACAAAACTAATTGGTTTTGAAATTTTAGAAAGAATTACCATGCTTTTAGCAATTTTTATTGATATGCTTTCAGGATCATTCAATGCTATAACTTTAGGTACAATTTCTCCAACAATTAAAGTTAGGTATGTAGTAACAATAACAACTAGTATCACACTAATCATGTCGTTATATGGTATAAAGTAAAGTAATTTGGAAAGAGGTTCTGCTAAGGTTACTCCACCAAACGCCCCAGTTAAAACACCAATAAGTGAAATTCCGATTTGAACTGTAGATAAAAATTCATTTGGGTCTTCTAGCAATTTTAAAACAATTTCTGCGTTTTTATTTCCATTTTCTAAGTATTTTTCCATTTTTGCTTTTCTTACGGATACAATAGCAAGTTCTGCCATTGATAAATATCCATTAAGAATTATTAAAATTAAAATTATAATTATTTCGAGTGTCGTTCCAATCATTTTTAACAAAACCATACATTATTTTAAATCACTGGCTTTCATAAATCCAGTATTTCCATATATTTTATCTTGCATTTCCTGAACAGCTTGTGATGCTTCTTCTCTTGTGGCTACTTTTTGAAATATACGTCTAGATTTTATTTTTAAAGTTTTACCACAAACACATTTACGAGTAGCTACTCCTTCTTTTGCATAGAGTGCACGCCCGCAGTCACAACGAAATATAAAATACATGATTTTTTTCCTTAAAATTAATTGTATTAATAATATAACTAGTTCATCTATATAAAACTTTTATTATCCACCAAATATTTTCATGAATAATGGAATGAAAACTTTTGACGGTAAAATCACTAATGTAGCTAGGCTAACTCCTAAATTTGTCCCTATAACTACAAGCAATATCCTAAATATATTGTTGTTCCATAAATCTTTAAAGCTTTTAATTTTGGTTAGATTGTTAATATCGGTTTTTTTCACTTTTCTGTATTTTGCTTCAGTTAATCCTGAAAACCATCCTGCAGCAAGTAAAGGGTGTATTATAGTTAATGGAGCTACGATTCCACCAACAATTGCTGATTGAACTTTGGAACCAGAAAGAATTGATCCAATAAATCCCATAATCATACTGATGATTACAAATTCATAGACGTTTCCTGTAATATTTATCCCATTAAAATATGCCAGAAAAAATATCACAACAAATAAGATAGGAATCATTGCCAAAAATATTTTAACCCAAGGAATACCTTTTTTATCATTTATGACTTCTAACTCTTTTAAGTCAGGTAATGTTTCAGGATTATCTAAATATTTTTCAATTCCCTGTTTGTGTCCTGCTCCAACAACTGCAATAACTTTATCATAAGGTATTTGCATTATTTTTCCTGCGAGGTATGCATCTCTTTCATGCACAAGAACTTCATAAATACTTGGAGCTTCATCTTTAAATATTTCCATCATCTCATCAATATTCTCGGAGTTTTTCAACTCTTCAATATCAATTTCATCTTCCTCATCGTCAAAACCTAAAACTGAAACAATTAGACCATATGCAAATTTGGCTTTTTCCATAAATCCCATTTTATTTAATGCTCTTTGTAGTGTTGTATTAATTTCACGGTCAATAAGAGCAATTGGAATGTTTAAATCTTGACTTGCTTCAATAGCACCAATCATTTCAGAACCTGGATCAACATCTACTTCAGCTCCAATTTTTGATTGGAAATACCCAAGGAGAGTGCTTACTAAAAATAATCCTACTTTATTTTCTTTGATTATTTTAGTAACGGAGATATCTTCATCTTCTTCAATACCCATCATTCTATTTCTTATTTTTGCATATCTCCCTCTATCAAGTTCAATAGCAACAATATCTGGGTGTTGTTCATAAATTGCATCTTTTACTTCATTAACACTTTCTTCAGATACATGAGCAGTACCAATTATGGTTAATAATTCTCTTTTCATTTAAAAAAACACTTCTTTATAAATTTTATTTTCATATTATTAAATTTGGATATATAAAGTTAATCTTTTAATAATATTAATTCTTGATTTTTATATATTGCAACATTTTCTGTAATATTCTTCATACAGCATAGTTCAACATCATTTTCATAACCCAATTCTCTTAATCTTTTACCTGATCTTGAATTAATAAATGATTCTTTCATTGATTTATAATCTCTACTTGCCAATATTGCTGCTTTACCATATTCATTTAATTCACAATTTACCAACTCTTTATTAATCCAGTGTAATATTTCTCCAGATGCTAAAAAGTCTTCTATTGCAAATTCTCCTTTAACTCCAGCCATTACAACATCAATATGGTTATTTGCTATTTTTATACTTTTTTCAGCCACAGACTTAGCATTGATAAGAGAACCGACAAGAACTTTCGATTTCATATTTTCAAGAATTCTAGTGCCGTTACTTGTGGTTAATATTAATTGATTTGAATTTGATGTATAATCTTTTATTTTAGTAGGAGAATTTCCAAGATCAAATTCATCAATCTTTTTACCATTTCTTTCTCCTGCAACTATTCCTCCAAACTTTTCTCGTAATTCGATTGCTTCTTTTATTGAAAAACATGGAATAACTTTTTTAAAATTATTTAAAGCGAGAGTTATTGTAGAACTGGCTCTTAATGCATCAACCATTATTGAAACATCTGAACTTTCACTTTCTTCAAAACTCAATGTAACTTTCATGGGTTAATTTATATTGAAGATTAATATATAATAATTATTATGAAGATAATCACAACACCAATGTGTGAGGAAATTGTCAAACTTACAGGTATTAAGAATTATGTTGTAAATAAGTATCCGGATAATGAAGATGGAGATTTAGCTATTTTATTATCAGAAAGCAAAGTAGAAATGAATAGTTTAGCTATTAAAATTAATACTCCATCACAAGTTTTTGAAAGTATTAAAAAGGTCTCTAAAACAGTTCAAAATGAATTGTCTGATGAGGATATATTAGCATTTTTTGAGGATTATAAATTATGTAAAAAATATTTGAATTCTAATTTTAAAAGAGATGTTGCTGTTAAAGTGTATTCTAAGTTTTTAAAGGATATCATTTTGGATATGGGATTTAATATTGTATCTGAAGATTTTGATTATGTAATTTTTCCGGATTATCTTAAAGATGAAGTAATTGAAAGTGAAAATCTTATTGAAATTCCATCTCATAATTGTATTTCGAAAAATCCATTTGAAAAAATAGAAATTAGATATTCACTTTTAGAAAATTTAATAAGTATATAATAATATAATTACATTAACAATTTAATTGCATTTTTTGAGAGTTGTTAACATGTATGAAACATTAACATTTACTGGTGGAGTTCACAAAAGTGAAGAATTTAAAGAATTGATTGAGGATTTAGGTGGATTTATTCTTCAAGAAAGTATTCAACAAATGGAATTGGTATTGAGTATTGCTGTTCCTTTGGAAGATGTTGATAAGATTAAAGATAAATCTGCTGAACTTTTAGCAAAAATTTCAGTCGCTCCGATGGCGGGTTCTGAAATAGCTGTTGTTTCACCAACTCTTGCAAGACACCATTTACCTCATGCTGCATGTGATATTTCTGAATATTTACGTGAATTTGGTGCTAAGGATAATATGATAGGTCTTGCTAGAGGTGATGGTAAAGGTACTTCAGGTATTACTGAGGAAGAAAAAAGTTTGATTGAAGAACATGATCTTGCTATTTTTGTATTAGGTAGTTTTGAAAATTGTATTAAGGAAAAAGCTTTCTTATATGATGATATTGATATACCGGTAATTGTAACTGGTGCTCCAGATATTCCTATCGAAGAACTTCCTGGCGCTGATGCATATGTGGGGGATTTAGGTAGAATTCCTAGAAGATTAAGAAGAGGACCAGATGTTCGTGCATTGGATAAATTAGTTGAAACATGTGAAAAAATTTTAAATGATAAGAAACGAGAAATGACTCTTGATCCACCATTAGTTCCGTCTATTGTTGTAAAAAATGCAATTGAAAATCAAGTTATGGAAATTAAAGAGGTTTTCTCTCCTGCTCCAGTAACCTCACAACTAGATGGTGTTCGTGTAAAATTGAATTATGATGATTATGCTGATGTAATAGGCAATGTGATGATTGATGGTAAGAAATTATCTGAACTTGCTGAAATAAAAAAATCATTCATGTATGATTATATTTTAGTAAAAATTAATAGTGAGAGTTCTCTTGTTGAGAATTCTAACTAATCTTTCTTTTTTTTTAAATTCTTCTCATTCCAAAGAAATTAATAGCATTGACTAAATCATTGAATTGTTCTAATTCTGTTTCTATGACATTTTCATCAGTCATATCAATGCTTAATTCTCCATCAACACTTAGTGTGTCTGGTCCACGACCAACAAGTCTTTCATTACCATCTGCACTTAAAATTCTTTCTGCATCAAGCTGATGGACGAAAGATCTTCCAGGGATGATTGCAACATCTTTTATTTCACTTAAATCAAGTTTTTCTAAGTCTTCTTTTGTAATTAAACAGGCTATTTCTTTTTCAGTAGCTATAACATTAACACTGTCTGCTTCTAATTTATCGAATATTTTAGAGATAAATGGTGCTGCAATTTTGGATGTTATTATAGTTGCTTCGCCAGTAATAGGTTTTATAAATTGTAGGAATATTTCATTTTCATCTTTAGCTATTGCAAATGGACCACCAGTTTCAGGATCACATAAAGGTGTTCCACTTATTCTGAATTTATATTCCTTGTTGATTTGTTTTACAAGTTCTGTGAAATCTTTAACAGGTTGTGATTCAATTCCTTTAAGAATTGGTTCATTTCCAAGGATTAATCCTTCGTTGAATGTATTTGCAAACCTCATTAAAAGCATCCCTTTTGCACCCCAATCTTCTAGGGCATTACATGTTTGGCGCAATACTTCACCATCATTAACACCGGGAATTATTACAGCTGCACCAGTTAATTTGATATTTTCACAAAAAATTTTACATGCTTTGAGGGCTTCTTCTGGATATTGATCTTTAATCCATTCCTTTCTAAGTTTTGGATCTGATGAAAAAATAGTAAATGAAACTTCTTCCACACCGTTATTTATTAATCTAGAAGCAATTTCACCATCATTTATTCCTTTTCCACAGGTGTAACTTAATATTGAGGGGATTGATAGTTGATTTAAATTGGAAGTTAATGTTTCAAGGTGTGGATAGCAACTAATATCTCCACCACCACTTATATTTGCAGTTACTTTACCTCCATGCATGTTCATCATCAAGGCATTTTGTACTTCACTTATAACTTGGAAGGGTGATTTAAATTCATTTTGTGTTTCGCTAACACCTTTGCTACATCTTTCACAACCTATTTTATTAGGAAGACAATATGCACAACCAAAACTTTTAACTTCTTTCACTTTTCTAAAGTAACAGTATTTACAAAAACCGTTACAATCTTTACCGGGTATCCCACCAACATCAGCTAATAATTGCATATTTTATAATTTTTAATTTCATTTTATTTATAAATTAATAATTGGATTTTGTATATTTTTTAAGTATTACTTTGATATTATTTATTACTTAGTACTTTTTAAGTAATAATTTTTTTTATTTCCTTTATTTTCATTAAAAAAATTCTATTTATTCTTATTTTATACATCTAAGTATTTAATTAATATTTTTTTTAAAATTATTAACTTACTATTTCTTTATATATCTTATTGTTAAGTTTAAAT
>NZ_JBNMGD010000003.1:0-54819 GCF_050872065.1 Methanobrevibacter sp. | reverse complement strand
TATCTGTATTGATGGGTTAGAATTATCTCTTTTACTATTAGTATCGGGATGATTATTTTGAATATTTTTCAATTCTATATTTTAATTCACGTATAATTCCATCATTGTTTGTCTTTTTGACATTTTTTAGTTTTTCTTGATATTTTGGAAGTCTTGATAAGAATTTTTGAACTTTTGGAGCATTCATGATTTCATGATATTCTCCATAGCCTAATTTTTGAACGTAAAATCCATTTAATGTTTGTTCAAAGTTTCCAATTGCTGGAACTGAATAAATTGGTTTTTTGAGATATATTGCTTCTGAAATAAATGTAAATCCACCATTACAAATAACTGCTTTAGATGATGCTAAATCATCGTAGAAAACATCTTCATTAAACTCTTTATATGTTAAGTTACCGTCTGTCTCATTTTTATTAAATCCATAAACAATAAATTTTTCATTATTAAGAGATTTTAATTTACGAACGAGTTTTCCACTTTCTTTACTTGTTTGATAAACGATTACATGATCTCCTTGGGTAGGAGTTAATTTTAAAATATCTTCACGTATAATTGGAGGATAAATTATAGCATTCTTTTTAGGTCTTATTTTAGGATAAAAGAAGCTTGTAAGAATATGTACTTTTGGTTTCACAACATATGTTTTAATTACTCCTTTTGCTTTAACCATTTCAACATATTTGTCTTTTGGGTAATCAATTTTAGTTTGAGTAATCATGTGAATGTTGTCTAAACTAATTAAAGGAATATTAAGGAGTTTAGAAACCATTGTTGCATATATTTCAAAATCAGTTACAATAATATCTGGCTTAAGTTCTCTTGCTTTTTTATATAAATTGTCATACCCTGTTTTTATATTACTTGGATTTCTTTTTAAAGCATTTGCAAGGGTTTTCATATTATTTACTTTATTGTTAATGTAGACTGTGTTAAAACCACCGATTTTATAAACATTGTCAAATTTAGATTTTAAGTATTCGTAAGCTCGGTCACTTGAGAATAAATAAACATCATATTCATCTTTAATCCTATCAACGATTACTCCAGTTCTTATTGCATGACCCATTCCTTCACCGCAAACACAATAAAATACTCTTTTTTTATTTCTTTTAGGTTTTAACTGGGATTTAATTTTATTAACTTTTTCTTTTGATTCTTCATAAGTTTCTTTAATGTCGTTAATAGTTTCTATTCTTTTTTCAAGATTTGGCATTTTAGATTCACTAATTTTAGCATGGCCATGATCGAATGTATAATTTAGCTCATTAATATCAGTTCTTTTACCTAAAAAATCATTAACAGTACTTCTACCATATTGTTTAATTAATGTAGTAATTCCTTCTTCTTCAAGTCTTCTTGTTGAAACGCCAATTTTTGCTTTTCTTAAAACTTTGAATTTTTCTTTTTTAGCTAATTTTTCAATATAATCAGTATCTTCACCAAATGTTAGTGATTCATCAAATCCATTGCATTCTTCGTGTAATTTTTTTTTTGCAATGATTCCGTAACATCCAGCACCGTGGGGTTTGATGTTTTCAACACTAATCATAAAGAAATTTGCAAAATCATGGTACAATTTATCTTCAACTTTATTTGAAAGGGGTTCCATACGGGTTATAGCTATTCCAAGTCTTTCCATTTTAAATTCATAAATAACATCTCTTAGATAATCATCTGTTAATTTTAAGTCTGAATCGAGAAAGAGTAGAATATCTCCTTTTGCAACATTAGCACCACTATTTCTTCCCACACCTGGCATTCCTCCATCTACTATTGTACAACCATATTCTTCAGCTATTTCTCTTGTTCTATCAGTTGAATTTGCATCAGCTACAATAATCTCATAATCATCAAAATTTTGTTTTTTTATACTGTCTAAGAGAATTGGGAGGTACTCTTCTTCATTGTAAGTGGGTATAATAATGCTTAAAATCATATGTTAAGGTTTATTTTTTAAATTAATAAAGTTTTATTAAAAAATAAGATTTTAACTTTTAGTAAATAAATTTCATTCATTGAATGTTTGTTTCTTTTAAAGATTTTAAAAGTTATTTAATGCTTTTAAAAAGGACTACTTCACTATTTTTGAGTTTTCAATATATTAATAGGATTACAATGGGAATTATTATATTGATGAGCTTTATTCATTCTCTTCTTTTCTACTTAACATCATCATTGAAATGATGTTTAATATGAATCCACAAGACATTAAAAGTGTTGGAATTTCAGAGTAAAATATTAATCCGAATATTAGTGCGGCAATTGGTTCTACTCCAGATAACAATATTGAGACTATTCCTGAATCTACATAATCTAAACTTAGAGTTGAGAAAATGTAAGGAAGAGCAAATGATAATGTTGAGTGCATTATTAAGAATATTATAACTAAAATTGGATTTATTGAAATGAAATTTGTAATTTGTTCAAAATTTGTAAATGGGAGCAATCCTATTGAAATAAATGTAATTGAGTAAAGGAGAATTGTAAAAGTATGATTTCCTTTTTTCATTGATTTTTTGGAAGCTATTAAGTAAATTGCCCAAAAGATTCCTGAACCAATACCTGCGATGATTCCATAAACTGGAAGATTATTTAAATTTATTTCTAAAACTCCAGTCATTAATATACATCCAAAAATAGCTAATGTCATACAAATTAATTTTTTACTTGTTATTTTTTCGTTAAATGCAAAATATGCAATTATAATAACATAAATTGGAGCAAGTGATAATAATACTGCAGCTAATGAAAGTGGAATACTTCCCATAGATTCATTGTAACATAAATTAAGTCCTGCAATGCATATTCCACAAACTAAAAATAGGGGTATGTCTCTTAAATCTATTTTAAACAAATTCTTATCAGTTAACAAAATAGCTATGGTTATTGGAAGAATTGCTATTGAAAACCTTAAAAAAAGAAGTGTTGTTGAATTAATTCCATTTGCCATTAATGTTCGAACAAATACTCCACCAGATCCAAACATTATTCCAGCAAGAATTGGTAAAATAAAATAGATTTTTTTCATAAATCTTAATTGGATTTATACATATAAAACTTTATCTAAACTAAACTTTTTTATAAGATGATTTAAATAAAATTAAATATAATTAATTTTTGGTGTATTTATGTTTAATTCGATTTCTAAATATTCTTCAGGTATAGTAGTTTGTTTAATTATTGCTATTCCTTCATTATTATTGGGGAATTTATTCCCGGTTATTGGAGGTCCAATTATTGCGATTGTACTGGGAATGCTAATCGCCCTTGTATGGCATGATAAAGAAAAATTTGACGATGGAATAAGCTTCACATCGAAATATGTCTTGCAGGCAGCTGTTGTTCTTTTAGGATTTGGTTTGAACTTAAATGTAATTCTATTAACTGGAATTCAATCCCTTCCAATTATCATTGCGACAATATCTGTTGCTTTAATTGTTGCTTTCATTATGCAAAAGATTTTGGATATTGAGGAGAAATCAGCAATATTGATTGGTGTTGGTTCATCAATTTGTGGTGGATCAGCAATTGCTGCAACTGCTCCTGTAATTAATGCGAATGAAGAGGAAGTTGCACAGTCAATTTCTGTAATATTTTTCTTCAATGTTCTTGCAGCAATTATTTTTCCATTTTTAGGAAAGATTATTGGGTTTTCAACAGTTGATGCAGGGCCTTTTGCACTGTTTGCAGGAACCGCAATTAACGATACATCCTCTGTAACCGCAGCTGCTGCTACTTGGGATAATATGTGGGGGCTTGGAAGTCAAACTCTTGATAAGGCAAGTACAGTTAAATTAACACGTACATTAGCAATTATTCCAATCACTTTAGCATTATCTGTTTTAACTTCAAAAAAAGAGGAGTATAAAGGTGGAGAATTTTCATTAAAAAGAGCATTTCCAATGTTCATTTTATATTTTGTAATAGCATCAATTATTACAACAGTTGCAATAAGTTTTGGTGTAGATGCAAATGTATTTTTGCCGTTTAAAGAGTTAAGTAAATTCTTCATTATATTAGCTATGGCAGCTATTGGTTTACACACTGATATTGTTAAACTAATTAAATCTGGAACAAAACCAATAATTCTCGGTGCTACCTGTTGGATTGCAATTATTATTGTAAGTATTGTACTTCAATTTGCTTTAGGAATAATTTAAGTTATAAATAGGAATATATGTTCCATGAAACCGTGTAATACTTGCAGGAATTATTTAATGGTACTTTTAAATCATTGAGTAATTCCATTTCATTATAACTGGAATCTACATGGTATGTTTCATTGTTTATTTTTTTAATTGGAATGTTTCCAAAATCAACATTATCTGATATGTCTACTATTTCTATAGTATAATAATCCGGTTCTGCACCTGCAAAAGCCACACTAAATCTTAAAGCCACCACAATAAGGATTATCAGGAGAGGTAATAGTCTATTGAATATGTATCTTTTCTCACTTAATCCAATATTTCGATATGGAGGTTGGATTGCTTCATTTTCTTTCAATAATTTTTTGTCTTTCATGATGGTTCCTACATGTAAATTTAGGTAGTAACCGTTTCTATAAACGAGCCATAATCCTAAAATTCCTACGAGTGATGGTGTTGCCCAAAGTCCTCCATCAAATGATCCAATAATTAGGCTACTTGAAAATAGAGCAACCAAAAAGTTTGTAACCCAAGGTCTTTTTTGATTTGCTAAAACTAGGGTAATGAACAATATTGGAATTATTAAAACTATCAAAAAACTAATGCTTGGAACATATGCATATAGACCAACGCCAGTGTTAATATCACTTTGAATAAAAGGTCCAATAATTTTAGTTAAAGCTTCGCCTAAAATGGATTTTAACAAGTGAGTATGTAGGATGCTTGTGGAAGTCATTGTGTTAGACATAGAACAGAATACACTGTTAAGTTTGATTCCCATTTGTAATCTAAAAATAACTTCCAGGAGATTACCTAAAATGAGTAATATAGATCCTAGAACTATTGATATTTTTAGATATTTTGTCACATCAACTTTTTTAGGTATTATCTGTGATAAAATTAAAAATAATCCTAAAAGACCAAAGAACATAATGTCTTTTCCTTTTGATGATCCCATTAAAAATATATGAGTTATTGGTCTTATGATTGGATTTAATATATCGGATACAAATATGAATCCTCCAAGCAGTATAAATAGAAATCCAATTATGATAGTTTTATTAAGTTTCATTACCAATAATTTAATATTAATACTTTAAATAAGTGATGTTATGTTTACATTCGAATATTTCATAGGTCTAATTTTGATTGGTATATGTGCAGGTTTTGCATCAGGACTTTTGGGAGTGGGTGGTGGATTTTTAATAACTCCACTCCAATATTTCTTGTTAAAATATATTGGTGTTGCACCCGATTTAGCTATTCTCATTTCTTTTGGAACAAGCCTTGCAATCATTATTCCAACATCAATCAGTGGTGCATATAGACACACTCAATCAATGGATAATATTCTAAAGCCAGGTATCCAATTAGGTATCTTTGGAATAGTTGGTGGTTTTATAGGTGGATTTGTAGCAGCTGCACTTCCAGTAAAAGTATTAGAAATAATATTCGGTATTTTATTGTTGTTCATTACTTTTAACAATATTGTAAATATTAATAAAGAAAGACAAAACGCTAAAATTTCATTTAACTGGGTGAATATAGGTATTATTGGATTACTTGTTGGATTTTCATCTGGACTTTTAGGAGTTGGTGGAGGAATATTTTTAATAGCTATCCTAACAGCATTCCTTGGATTTTCAATGATTGAAGCAATAGGAACCTCTTCAATATTTATTAGTCTAACCGCAATTGGAGGATTCTTGTCCTACATGATTTCTGGTTGGGGAGTAAGTACATTTCCATATTCAATAGGTTATATAAGCATTATTAATTTAGTTTTAATTGGATGTTTTTCAGTACCTATGGCATCAGTCGGAGCCAAACTAGCACACAATGTTCCTCAAAAAAAGTTAAAAATAATATTTTCAGTAGTAATCTTATATATGGCATTAAAGATGTTAGGAGTCTTACCTTAGGGCGATATTATGTCAGATAAAAGAAAAGTCGGTGAAAATTTCGATGCAGGTAAAGCGGAGGATATTTTCGATAAACTGAGAAACATAGAAGGCAAGACAAGACCTAAAAAGCCGAGTAAATTTAAAAATATCTTTTATATCATGAATGAAGCTCAATATTTAGAAAACAGAGGAGAATTTGAGGAAGCTATTGGATTATATAAACAGGTTATTTTCACTTTACCTGATTCTATAAAAGTATATGAAGCAATAATCAACATTTATCAAAAGCAAGGGGATGCTGATAGCGAAAAAGAAATCTTAAAAAAAGCTATTGTTAATTGTAAAAAGAATGATAAATTTAAAAAAAGATTAAATGAAATAATTTAAAATTTATTTCATTTAACTAACTAAAATCCGCCCATTAATAAACGAACGATTAAAGTTACAACAAAAATCAAGATTGAGAAATAAATAATTAATTTACCTTGTTTTCGGTATGTTGGATTGTCCTTTTTAAAGTAAAACAAAATTGCTCCGTATACTAAACCAGCGATTGGAAGTATTAGAGCTACAATGTATCCAATAACTGATACGATCATTTCATTATCCATATTTTCACCTTTTATTTAATGTACACTCCCATTCCCATTGCACTTATTTGGTAACTGTCACCACCAAGCCCAATTAGACTGTACTGAATGTCCAAATCAATAACTCCATTTCCGCCAGCAGCTTTTATTTTCTCAGTCAAACAGATTAGACATTTGTCCTTTCCAGACTTCAATATTCTTAATTTGTGGTTTTCCCGCTCTTTTGGACTTAACTTCAATAATTCAGGTCCTTCTTTTTCCAAAATTACGGTTGACTGAAACTGACCTAGATTAATAATGTATCTATCAGGAGTATCAGTGCTGGTTATAAAAATAAAGTTTAAGCTATTAATTTTCTGATTGTTTCCAAGTTCATCGTAGGATTCGATAATCTCAGGTTTTTCTTCAAATGGTTTTTTGAGAATGTATTCATACACTATGCGCTTTATTTTGCGATATGCCTTTGTCAGTATCTGTTTAATAAATCTTAAAATGTAGAAAACTGCTCCAATTACAATAACAAGCAATATGTAATTGATCAATGTAGGAAAAGCAGCCTGTAGGATCACGGCTGTTATTCCTAATGTGAGAAAATTCGCACCAAATGTGGGATTTACCAAAATAAAGCTGTAAAATGTTGTACCTGCAAAAAGAATAAATGCACTTACTGCACCGGTATCAGTATTAATCATATGTTGCGCAAGCATTGTTTCAGCATATCCTGCAAGCAATGGCGCAAAGACTAACCCTAGATTCCAGCCGAAAACTGCTATATTCAGATATAGGAATACTACATAAACTAATGTACCTACTAAAGTACCAAAAGCTATGCATATAATCCTTTCTCGTAAGTTTTCAGGTTTCTTTGGTACTTTAAATTTCATTTTATTCACATTTTACAGCAGTACCATAGGCAGTTACAAGAATTGTATTTCCCATGGTACCTCCGAGATTATCATAAGATATTTTAAGTCCAATTATGGCATTTGCACCTAAATTTTCAGCTTTCTCTTCCATACTTTTAAAAGCAATATCTCTTGCCTTTTTTAATTCTTCTTCATATTTGGATGTTCTTCCACCTACAACATCCCGAACACCTGAAAATAAGTCTTTATAAATATTTGATCCGATGAGAGATTCACCGGTAACTAATCCTTTATATTCGACTATTTTTTTAGTGACGAGAGTATTTGAAGAGGTTAAAATCATTTTATCCCTATTTCATAAAGGTCATAATTGCCCATATTATTAAGAATATTAAAATTACCACGTATAAGATAACTCTACTTCTTTTGGTTTGTGCTAATCTTGCATCCCAGACTTTTTGACAATCTGGTGAGCATACAAGTTCATTTAATGGAATTGGGGTTCCACATATTGGACAATGTTTGTGAGGTTCTACTGCCATTTTTTCATCTCCTTATATTTTAAAAAATTTTTTAGTATTTTTACTGACTTGTTTTCCAAGTTCTTCTACATCCATTCCCATGCAAAGTGCAATTGTTTTGAGGATATGAGGTAAATATTTTGGTTCATTTCTATTTTTCTTAGGTTTAAAGTCAAAGTTTTTTGGTATTAAAAAAGGTGCATCTGTTTCAATCATCAGTTTTTCAGGAGGAATTGCACTTACTGATTCTTGAAGATCTCTTCCTCTTTTCATATCACAAATCCATCCAGTAACACCAATATAGCATCCTAAATCAATGTAATTTTGTGCTTCTTGTTTTGTTCCAGTAAAACAGTGCACCACTGATTTTTCAATAACATTATCATGTCTTTTTAATATGTTGTATAAATCTTCATGTGCTTCTCTTTCATGCATAAATAAGGGCAACTTTATCCTTTCAGCGACTTCTATTTGAGCTTCAAACCATTTTCTCTGTAAATCTTGCGGTGAGAAGTTCCTGTTATAATCAAGACCACATTCCCCAATAGCTACAACACAATCGTTTTTAGCTATTTTTTCAAGTTCAAACATTGTATGTCCGTTGCATGTTTTAGCATCATGAGGATGGACACCTGATGTTGAAAATAGAGTTTCAGGATATTTTGAAGCATATTCAGCAGCCATTTGGCTGGAATGGACGTTAGTTCCTGTGATGATGAATTGGTTAACACCTACTTTTTTTGCTTCTTCAATAATTTTAACTCTGTCTTTTTTAAATGAAGAATGCATTAAGTTTAGGCCAATATCAACAAGATCAACCACTAAATCACCTATTCGTTAATGATTCTTGTACCTACATTTTCTCCGTTAACTGCTTTGATTAAGTTTTCTGGTTCAAAACCGTTTGTGATAACAGTTTCTAAATTTGATCTTTTAATCATTTGAACAGCAGTTGTGTCGAAAAATTCATAAGTTCCAGCTTTAACATCTTTACCACTTAAAAAGTCCAATAAATCTGTTGCTGTAATTTCAGGGACAAGTTCTGCATCATCAAATTTATTAGGGTCTTTTGTATACATTCCATCAACGGAAGTTAAGTTAATGAGTTTATCTGCTTGAATGTATTCTGCTAAGATTGCAGATACTGCATCGGTACTGTGTGCAGGTTCAGTTCCACCCATTACAATGATTTTTCCACTAGCTGAGAATTCTAAAGCTTCTTGGAAGTTGTGTGGTACTCTTTGATATGCTGCATCACCAAGTGCAGATAACATTAATTTTGCATTGACTCTTGTTACTTCAATTCCAATATCGTCGCATTGTGCTTCTCCAGCACCTAAATCACGAACAACATTGATATATTCTCTAGCAGGTTTTCCACCACCTACAACAACGAACAATTCATGTTCTGTGGCTAAATCTTTTAAAATAGCACTATATTCTTTGAATTTTTCAGAGTCATATTCTTTAAGTAAAATTGATCCTCCAATTGCAATTACAATTTTCATATATTCACCTTATATATGGTATATCTTTTAGATATTATTTAAATTTTAATAAGGATTGGATAAATAACTATTGATGATGAATTTAGAAAAACAAATTTACATTAGAAAATCCTGCCGTAAATATTTAGATGAAGCTATTGATATGGATTTGATTCATAATTTTATGAAATCCGTTAAACCTATTATTAATGAAATTGATTATCATTACGAAATTTTAACACGTGATGAGATAAATGTTCGTAATCGTTGGTCTGCACCTTATTATTTAGCATTATACTCTGAGAAAAAAGAGAATTATCTAATGAACATTGGATTTATTTTTCAACAGCTTTGTTTATATCTTCAAAGTATTGATATTGGAACTTGCTGGGTTGGACTTGATACTCCAAGGAATAACACTTCTGAATTTGTAATTCCAATATCTTTTGGTCGTTCTAATGATATGACAAGAGAATTATCTGGATTCAAAAGGCATAATTTATCTGAAATATCTGATTTTGAAGATGAAAAATTGATTCCTGCACAACTTGCTCCCTCAGCTATTAATTCACAGCCATGGTATTTCAAACATACTGATGATGGTTTTGATGTTTATCAAGTAAAACAAAACATTTTTAAACGCCAAATTCTTAAAAAATTGAATTCTATTGATGTAGGAATAGTTTTGGCTCATATGTATGTAGCTAATGAGAATACTTTTGAATTTAAAATTAAAACTAGTTTTGATGATATCAGGGGTTATACTTACGTTGGAAGTATTAAAATTTAAAAAAAGAAAAAATAGTGGATGATTTAATCATCCTCTGAGGTTAATCCTTTGAAAGTTACTCCTGCAATAATTGCACCGATTACTGGTGCTACAATAAATACCCAAACTTGTTGGAGTGCTTGTCCTCCAATGAATAATGCAGGTGATATACTACGTGCTGGGTTAACAGATGTTCCAGTTAATGGGATTCCCATAATATGTACAAATGTAAGGGTTAAACCAATAATTATACCTGCAATTGTAGCATTTTCTGTTTTTTTGGTAACACCGAGGACGGTAAATACAAATACAAAGGTTAAAATTATTTCAACAATTAGTGCTCCGGTAAGTTTTAAGCCTACACTTGATGCAGTTCCAAATCCATTTTGACCAAGTCCAGTAGCAGCATATCCTCCAAGACTTGGAGCAGAGTTGATTATAATAGCTAAAAGACCAATACCGATAATTGCACCAATACATTGGAATATGATGTACATAACTAAATCCTGTGTTTCTAATCTTCCATCAATCCACATACCAATTGAAACAGCAGGATTGATGTGACATCCAGAGATATCTCCAATAACATATGCCATAGCAACGATTGACAGACCAAATGCTAGTGCAATACCTACTGTTCCTAGTACGGAACCTGCAATAGCCGCACTTCCACAACCAAATAAAACAAGAACCATTGTCCCGATTAGTTCTGATATATATTTTTTCATAAAAATCCCTCTATTTTTTTTATCTTCTGAATCTTCTAACTCTTTTTACAAGCATATATGCAAGGAACAATACAATTAATATTAATGCAAATGGGAATATATGTAGTAATATTGAATCGTTTACTTTATCGAAGTGATATTCACTTTCAAAGCCCATGTGGCTTGCGTCAGTGTGATTTTGAACTATTTTTGCAAAATTGTATGTCAAATCATAGTAACTTATATGAGCTCCTTCATATTCTATTGAATCAGGTGCTTTTCCATTAGCATCCATGTAATTTTTAACGATTCCACCCATTTTGAAATAGTCATAAACACTGTATGTGTCTTTAGTTAAAAATGAAATTCCTAATGGGTTGTCCGGTTCGTCATAACTTTTAGGAATGTCAATTCCATCACCGTTAAGATAGGCACTTGTTTGATAAAGCAATTGTGGGGTAGAATATGAACCATATGGTCCTTTCATTTCATCATCTCCACTTTCAACAAGCATTTTACTTGCATCAGCCATTCCTTTTGGCGGTAGTTTATTTTTCACAATTAACATGTCACTTAACTCTTTTGTTGAGTTATTATTGTAACTATTAACAATATTGACTACTTTCTCTGCTATATCACGGTTCATTTCATCATCGTATTTATCTAAAAGACCATTTTTGTCAACATTGTCAGGATAATCTTTAGCAAGTTGGATATATTGTATTCCTGCATTGTTAAGGAATGTTCCAGGGTCACGTAATCCTGCAAGAGATTCATTTGAATAATTGTCGTCCCATGCCCTTCTTAAGAAATTAGAATGATTATCTAAATCAAAGTCACCACTATTTATAAAAATAATCTGTTTATTTCCAGTAGCAGCTGCAGATGCAAGTTGTATGTAGTTTCCAGCATCTGATGCAGCTATGTTGATACTCACATCACTTGTTACATTTATTGATCGCCAACCTTCTCCGGGTCCTGGAGCAGCATTATCGACGATTACTTGAATTTCACCATTGCTTATTTCTTCAATATAATTCTTAATAGAATTTAGCATCTTTGTGTCAGTTTCTTCATCTATTAAATTATCTGATGTGATGAATGCGGTTTTTGATGCACACACTCCTTGCACAATTGGTGCTGCTATCAACAGAATCATTAATATTATCGCTATTTGTTTTTTCATTATTTCAGTCCTTTATTGAATAATAATTATTTATCAACTTTATCAATAAAATATTTTTTTAAGATACTTTTAAAATATTTCTTTTTAAATCCAATATTTTTTTATTATATTAAGTTTAAGCTGTTTATAAGAAAATATTTAAATAAATTGGTGGTTAATAGACTTTTTGAGGATTTAAAGAGATTATCTTTTATTTTCAGTTAAATTTTGGATTGATTTAAAAAAGGATATTTCTTTTTATTAAATTGAATAATAATTTTTGATTTCGGCATTAAATTTAATTTTAAAATTTTTTGTGTAAGGTAGCTAATTTATAGTTCACTTTAAAATCAATGTTATTTTTTTAAAATTTGGTAATGTGATTTGTTATTTTTAAATAATGACTTAAAATAAGGAGTTTAATTGCTGATTAATAGCTTTTGTTAATTAATAGTGGTAATGTCCTCGATTGAGGTTATACAATGTTAAACAAAATTCAAAAGGTAGATATTAGCAAACCTTTCCTCATTTCATTAATCTTTCTGTGTCTAATGTTCACTTCTTTTGAAGTTGGCATGGAGCATTCATATGCAGTGGATGTAAATGAAAGTTGTGATGATGGATTGGATGTAGATATTGAAAATAAATTAGAAAATTCTCGTGAAAGTAAAATAAGTTTAGATAATACTCAACAAAATCAAATATTGCAGTCAAAAGTAAGTTTGGTAAATGGGGGTATGTTTAAAGATATTCA
This sequence comes from Methanobrevibacter sp., assembly GCF_050872065.1. GTDB lineage: Archaea > Methanobacteriota > Methanobacteria > Methanobacteriales > Methanobacteriaceae > Methanocatella. The sequence continues at coordinate 41,905 of NZ_JBNMGD010000003.1, read as the reverse complement.
AAATGCCATAGATAATGCAAGTGATGGAGATACAATAAATCTTGGGGGAACTTTTGTTTCAAGGGGTAATGATACTATTTCTTTGAAAAAGAATCTGACAATTACTTCAACCTCTCAAGCTACATTGGATGGTGGACAGTCAACAATAATTTTAAGAATATTTGCGGGGGCTTCCGGGTCTAAATTGTTGAATTTAAAATTTGTAAATGGATATACAGATGCTAAAGGTGGTGCTATTGTAAGTTCAGCCAAATATGTTACATTGGATAAGTGTGTTTTTGAAAATAATTATGCAAATTTAAGTTCTGGAGCGATACATACGCCGTATAATGCTATGTCTACACTAGGTATGGTAATTAAAAATTGTAATTTTACAAATAATGGTGCTGGAATAGCCGCTGGTGCTTTAGGGATATTCGGAACGGATTTTTTAATTGATAATTGTGTTTTCAATTCAAACTATGTTAAAGGAGATGGGGAATGTTTTGGAGGTGCGGTTCAGATTGGTTTAGATACTGAACCTTCTTACGGTAATGTTAAAAATTGTATATTTGTAAATAATAAAGCCATATCCTCTTCAGGATTAGGCCATGCAGGAGCAGGATGTGTTAGAAATGGTTCATCTTATTATAACTGCATATTTGTTAATAATAGTGCAGATTGGGGTGCTGCTTTAACATATCATGCATCAGGTAATTTAGATAATTGTACGTTAATTAATAATACTGCTACAAAATATGGTGGAGCTGTGGCTATTATGTTGAATTATTTGGATTATATGGATTTAAATATTACAAATAGTATTTTTAGAGGAAATAAAGCTCCATTAGGTGGTGCTGTTAAACTAGATGGGCATAATATAAAAATCGAAGAATCAATATTTGATGATAATTATGCATCTGAATATGGTGGTGCTATCAATATTAATGCGACTAATGTTAAAATAATAAATTCCAAATTTAACAGAAATATCGCAAATATTAATGGTGGTGCGATATTTATCGAAGGTAAAGATACAGAAGTTATAAATTCAAAATTTGTAGAAAATGAAGCAATACCTGATGTTAATAAATTAAATGATGGATTAGGTGGAGCTATTTATGTAAATAGTGTAAAAGTACTGGCTCGAGATAATGAATTTAAATTGAATACAGCAAGAAATGGTAGTGCAATTTACTTTGATAAGGATGGTGTTGAATTTAAATTAGTCAATAATACATTATATCAAAATCAGGCTTGGGTTTATAGTTTACCAATTTTTGCTCATGATATATACTACGGTGAGTCAGAAAACATCAAATCAGTAATTTACGGAGGAAATAATATTGCAGATTTTGATAATTTAAATGTATCAAATGCAATTTATAATGCAGCTAATAATAGTAAAATTGAAATTGATGGAGAACATCCAGTTTCAGGAGCAACCACTAGTGGTGAGCTATACCAAGATGATCGTGAATATAATGTAGGAGTATGGATGACTGTAAAACATGAAGATGGAACTGTTGTTTATGATGATTATTTAAACACAGATTATTTAGGTGCAGTATCCTGTAAATTAGATAATTTAAAACCTGGAAAGTATTATGTTATTGCAAAACATTTTGAAGATAATTGCTACAAGGCAATTACTAATACAACAGTATTTAATGTTATTCCAAAAACTGATACTAAAATCTCAAAGGAAAGTAATGTTGATTCTGTGAATTATGGAGATATGGTCATTTGGACTTTAAATATCACAAATGATGGTCCAAATGATTCAACAGGTGTTGTTGTAAATGATAGGATTCCTGAAGGATTAATTTGGTTAGGTGATGATAGTAATGGAACATATAATCCAGAAACTGGTGTTTTAACAATAGACTTTTTAAAAGTTGGTGAAAGTTTAATTGTAAATATTATGACTAAAGTTAATACAACTGGAAAAATTGTAAACGAAGCTAATGTCACTGCTAAGGAATATGATATTAATTTAGATAATAATCATGATGAAGCAGAGATTGATGTTCCTCCTGCCGTGGATTTAGCAGTAATTAAACGTGTTAATATTACTAATCCTAATTATGGTGATTTGGTTGAGTGGACTTTAATTGTTTCTAATTTTGGTCCTGATGCTGCTCATGATGTAAAAGTAATAGAAATATTTTCAAATTCATTAATTTGGAATAGTGATAATTCTAATGGAACATATAATCCAAAAACTGGAATTTGGAGTATTGGAACTTTAAATAAGGGTAAGTCAATTGAGCTTAATATTATTGTGAAAGTTAATCAAACTGGAAACATTACAAATCATGTTGTAGTGACTGCTCGTGAAAATGATATAGATTTATCCAATAATGAAGCTAATGAAACTATCATAGTTAATAAATCAGGAGATTTAGCTATTTTAAAAACAGTCAATGTAACTGAGGTTAATTATGGTGAATTAGTTAAATGGAAGTTAATAGCTTCCAATAATGGTCCTGATAAGGTAACAGGTATTATTGTTCAGGATATTCTTCCTAATGGATTAATACTTGTTAATAATACAGCAAGTAAAGGATTTTATGACAATGGGATATGGGTAGTATGTTGTCTTGAAAAAGGTGAAATTGAAACTTTAGAGTTAATCTGTAAGGTCAATAAAACAGGAACAATTACAAATCTTGCTAGGATTTCAGGAGTTGAATATGATCCTAATTTAGATAACAATGTTGATAATGAATCAATCACTGTTCCATTAGCATCCGATATTTCCGTTATAAAACAAGTTGATAATGAATATCCATATTTTGGAGATATTATAACTTGGATTATTGAAGTTACAAATAATGGTCCTGATAGAGCAACCAATGTAAGAGTAATTGATGAGTTACCTGAGGGTTTAATGTTTAAGGATTACATTTCAAGCCGTGGAATTTATCAAAATGGTGTTTGGAGTTTAGATTATTTGGATGTGGGTGACAAAGAATATCTAAATATAAGTTGTTATGTTTGTCAGTTAGGTGTTATTGTAAATAATGTATCTGCAATAGCAAACGAGTATGATACCGACAAGTCAAATAATCATGATGATGAGTTGATTGAGGTATTGCCGATTTCAGACATTTCAATTGAAAAATTTGCTAATGTTTCAACAGCTAATTATAAAGATTTAGTAAAATGGACATTAATTGTTTCAAATAACGGTCCTAATGAGGTAATGGATGTTATCGTTGAAGATATGTTGCCCAATTCTTTAAAATTTATTAGTGCAGATGGTGATTACGAAGAGGGTATTTGGTATGTTGGCAATTTAAATGTTGGTGAATCTAAAACATTGGAAATTGTCACAAAAATCATTAAAACAGGGGATATTACTAATGTAGCTACAGTATACTGTAGTGGAGAAGATCCTGATTTGTCAAATAATGAGGATAGGGATACAATTCATATTGGTCCTGCTGCTGACTTGTCAATTACTAAAACAGTTTCTAAATACACATATGGGGTTGGACAAGTAGTTACTTATATTATTAAATTAAATAACAATGGCCCTGATGATGCATTTAATGTTAAAGTTAATGAGGAAGTTCCTAACTCTTTAAGATTGAAGTCATTCAAACAGTCAGCTGGTATATTTGACACTTCAAATAATGTTTGGTCAATAGATAAACTTGCTGCAGGTGAGCAAGTTGAATTATGTATTAAATTTGAAGCATTGTGTGAAGGAATCTTTAAGAACTCTGTACATGTTGTAAGTGATACTTTTGATAACGATTTGAACAATAATCATGATTCTACTTTAGTTAAAATTATTGATGATACTTCAAATAGCATTATGGGGAATGTAACAGGTAATTTTACTAAAAATAGTATTGTCAAAGCTGAAAGTATCAAACAGCCAATTTATAGTCTTGAAAAAAATCCTACCGGAAATTTCATGGAACTGTTGGGTATTTCCATTATTGTTTCGATGATTTTAGGAGGTAGTGATATTTTTAGAAAACGCTAAATTTAAAGTAGCTTTTAAGCTACTTTTTATTATTTTTTTAAAACGATTTTTCAAATTGAAGTAAGTATTAAAATTATTAATTTTACGATTGATAATTTTATATGTTATATATATAAATGATGGTATTATGCTTCATTTTTTTAATTTAAACCAAACTTTTAAATAAGACTTATGATAAATATATTATTACATATTGATAGGATGCTATTTTTTTATAAAAAAACATTTAATGATTCAATATTTTGATAAAAAACAAAAGAGGTGTAATTTATGTCTGAAGAAGAAATGATTGAAGAAACTTCTGAAGAGTTAATTGATGATGAAGAAAAATTACCTTTCGCTAAAGCAGAAGTTGTTCGTTTAATGAAAGAAAATCTCGATGATGACAAGATGATTAGGGAAAGAGTAAAAGTAGAAATGAACAAATTTTTAGGCGATGTTTTAAAAAATGTATGTAAACAATTAAACGATTATCCATACACCACTATTGAATACGAAATGCTTAAAGAATCTACTTATCCTTACACTAATATTGAAAGGATTAATCAAGAAAAAGAAAGAATTTTATTACATTTAGAAGCTATTAAAGCAGATTGTAATGCATTAGCTATGGATGTACAAAAAACATTAAAATTAAAAGATGTTGTAGAAGAAAATGAGTTCAGCTTCTTAAAATCAGATGATGATGAAGAAGACGAAGAAGAATAATTCTTCTTTACTTATTCTTCTATATGACTAAAACCTGTTTTTAAATTGCACAATTCCTCTTCGGGAATTTCAGAAATCTCAACACTATCACTTACGATATTACTTTGACCAAACGGATCCAAAATAATCAAAGTTGCAGTTCCGTTTCCTTTTTTAAGTTCTTGAATTTCACTTAAAGTCTTTTTACCGTTTGTCTGTGATGCATCATCATCAAATAATTTTAAAGCTTTTTTTACAGCGTCTTCAAAACGAGTGAGGATACCTTCAATATTTGTTACATATCCTTCGGATTTTGGACCAGGTTCCACCTTAATGCCAACTTCAGGAATCATAACGGTTGCGGATTGTGATCTGACAACTCTTATGGATAAGTTGTTTTTATTGATTTCAATAGTATATTTTGCAGGGTCATTTTGCTCTAAAGCTATAACATCGCTATGTTTAAATCCACATTCAGGACATTGGATAGTTGTTTCTAAAACTTTTCCAAAGTGAGGTATTTCAATTTCTTTCATAATTGATTTAGCAACTCCTTCAACAGAGCAAACAGGACATTTTATAATCATTTCATTAATTTCCATTTCATTCATTTAAAACATATCCTTTATTTTGTAATTCTTGTATGATTTGATCTAATTTTTCAGGATTTGAAGTACATATTTTAAACTCTCTGTACTTGGATAATTCGTATAATTGGGATAAATATTCTCTTTTGTCTTTATTTTCAGTAATAGTTTTTATAAATTTCTTTGCAGATTGAGTGTCATGTACATTAATATTTCTTATTAATGGTTCTTTAAATCCTTTAATATTGTATGTAACTTTCTCAATAGTTCCATTATTATCATTGATTATGATATTAACAACATCTTCTAATTCATCAATTGAGTTAGTAAGATTAATATTAGTACAAGATTTATGAATTGTGGATAAAATATTGTCCAATGTTTCCTCAATTGAACCTGCATTGATGATTCTAACATTATTACTTTGGGCTTGATTTAATAAGTGATCATGAATAATCCTATTTTCTCTAAAGAAATCTAATTGTTTTCCACCTCTATGGATTTGAATGGCTCTTTTAACAAATCTTTCTTTATGGGATTCTTCATCAGAACTTAAAATAAAGAAGTGAATATTAGCATCATCTTCAAATTGTTCGGTATTTATTAATCCAGGAACCAGATGCACTCCTTCGATAACAATATTATCATAATCGGTGATTGCTCTTTGAATAATTTTTTCTATAGCAGGTATTACATAAGATGCATGGTCATCAAATCCTGCAGATACAAGTTCTTCATAATTTTCATATCTATTTTTGTTTCTAATATGTTTATAAGCATCATAAGATGAGCTATGAAGTGCGGGAGCATATTCTTTACCAATTATTCCACGAACAACTGCTCTTACAAAGTCACTTTCAATTAAATGTTTTATATTTAATGATTTTGCGACTTCAGCAGCAATAGTTGATTTTCCAATTCCTGATGCACTTCCAATCAGTATGACATAAGGTTTTCTCATTAAGATTCACCTGAAATTTATCATTATTAATTTTATTTCTATATTAATTATATTAATTAATTTTTCTAAAACATCTATATTTATTAATGTAAAAAATTATAATTATTATATAATAATATTATTTTTAAAATTATTTTGAAGAATTTTAAGATAATTTAATTTTACATGGTTGTTATAAATTATAAGTTATAGGGGTGAAATTTTTGTATTCAGTAAAATCAGTAAAAGAAATTCAAGATTTAAATCCATTTATAGTAGTTGGTTGTGGTGGTGGAGGTGAAAAATTCTCCAATCTTGAAGGTATAGAAACTGTTGGATTCATAGATGATAGTGTTAAAAAACAAGGAAAAGAATTCTGTGGTCATATTGTGGCAAGTAGCTTAGAAGAATGTCTTAATGAAAATAATGGTGCAAAATCATTAGTAATCATGCTTCCTATTGGTGCAGAAGGTGCAGCTTTAAAATATGCAGTTCAAGCTATTGACGCAGGATTAAATGTTATCACTTCATTTAGATCATTATCAATTGCAGAAAATACTTCTTTAAAAAAATTTGCTGATGCAAAAGGTGTTGTAATTAAAGAAATAGGTTCTAGATTAGATGTTGTTAAAACAATAGCGGGTGTAGCTCCTGAAAAACCATGTGAAGTATTACCTAAAATTTCATATAAAGCAAAAGCACCAGTAATTTTTGTTGGTGGAACTTCACAGGAATGTGGTAAAAGGACTACTACTAAAGCATTAGGTATTGCAAGTATGAAAAGAGGATTAACTCCTGCAATTATATCTACTGATGAAATGGGATTAGAAGAACCTACTGATTTTAACTTTAGAGCGGGAAGTTTATCTGCAATGGATGTTCCAGCAGCAGTATTATCTGCAATTAAGTATATAGAAGAAACAAAACAACCAGATATTATTTTTATTGAAGGTCAATCCAGTTTAACTGAAAAAGGAAATCCACACCCAAGAGGATTATCCGCAGCTATTTTAATTGGTGCTGCTCCTGATGCAGTTATTGTGGGACACAGACCAAATCACCCGTACAGAGAACCTAGAAGTATTGAAAATGAAATCAGAGCTATTGAAGCTGTTGAACCTACTAAAGTTGTTGGTTTATCAATCAATCTTAAAAATGCTAGCTTAGATTTATGTACTGAAGTCTTTGAATCTAAATATAATTTACCTGCTGAAGATGTTTATAATAATGGTGCTGATAAATTATTAGATGCTATTTTTGAATATTTAGGGGAGTAATTTAAATGAGCTTTATCGATAATTTAAAAAGAAGTTTAGGTTATGAGGAAACAGAAGATAGTAAGAATCAAGAAGGTGAAGGTTTTAGCTTTTCTGAATTTATAAATGATTTTTCTAAATCCATTAAAAATTCTAGAGTACAACGTAATCAGCAAAAACAAGCAAATTCTCAGCAATATGAACCGGCTCCTGAACCACAAGCTCCTAGGACAGTTCCAGTTTATGATGATTTTGAGGAGGAGTTTGTAATCACACCTGATCAATCATTTTATGAAATTGTATTAATTAGACCAAAAACTCTTGATGATATCAATTATATGGTTGACCAAATTCTTGAAGAGAAAAATCCTGTAATTGTTGATTTGTCCTTTTTAGAAAAAGAAAGTGAAGCTAATTTTAAATTAGCTGGGGATAAGATTAGACAAATGAGGACAAAGTATGGTGTTCAGGCATTATTGCTTGCACGTACTGATGATAAAGATTTAATCATCATTGCACCGGATAAAGTAAAATTAGTCAATAAAGGATAAGTAGATTTATTTCTACTTCTTTTTATTCTGTTTTTTTATAATTGCCTAAAATTTATTTTTATTTAAAAATCCATAGTATTCAAACAATACGTAAAATACTACAATTATTGCTATCATGGTTTCAATTGTCTGTATTGAAGACAATAATGTATTTGAACCTACTATTTTTGTAATGTTCTTTGTTGCAAGACCGCTTATTACAAAAGGGAATGTAAATGCTGCAAAACTTGGATAAAACTTTAAAGTTCTATATTCAACTAGTTTATAGAATGAAAACATGAAGAATACTAACGAAAGGGAGTATAATCCGATTAAAAATTCAATGGATATTGCAGGTGCTGAATTTACATATCCTACAATCAGTATGCTCATAAGTGCAGCGAAAATACATGTCGTTGGTTTATATGCATCAGGCAGGTCAGGATATTTAACATATCTATAAATCATTAACGGTAATGTAATTATCATTGAAATGAAACCTACAATCCAGAATATGAATCCTATTTCTTTAAGTCCATGAGCGGGTGAGGTTATTGCAACCATTGAAATTCCAACATACACAATCCAGTAAGTCGGATAGACTTCATTTATATTAAGATTATGTATGATAAAATGATATGTAAAGTAAATCATTAGCAGAATATGCATACCAATTCCTATTATCCATATATAATGTGAGATAATTGGCAAAAATCCTATGGTGTATGTAGATAAAAGCATCAAACTCATTGAAAAAGTTCCGGAACTGCTTGCAAGAACTATATTTTTAAAATCATTCCTGATATCTTCAGGGTAAACCAAGGCTTTTGCAATTAGTAAAATGAGTAATATAACTCCCATGATTCCAAATAAATACTTAACATTTGGAATATCCAACAAATTGCCTAATGATAACATTGAAAGAGCTAAACATGCAATTGGAATTGGAATATGTTTAATGAGCATGTTATCTAAATTTTAAAATAATCTTCAGCATTCTTATGGGATATTTTGTCTATGTTGCTTTTTTTATAACCGAGTCTGGTCAATTCACGAATGGTTTTAGCAACGGAAAGTGGATCTGATGGCTTATTGCTCATGTCACTATTTAAAAGGAAATTATCAAATCCATAATTGTCTAAAATATCAATAGCTCCGGCAACATCAAGTTTTTGTGGTTGAACGGTCAATCCAAGCATATAATCATTGTCAATAACTTCTTCAATGATATCATGATTAATATGGTCAATAACTGCTTGTGATTCATCTAAATGCTGTGGAACTATGTCTAAAATTACATTTAATACTTCCAATTTGTTTTTTCTTGGTGTATGAATAATAACTTTTGAATTGGTCTCATCTGCAATATCTAACTGTTTTTTAAATATGTCAATTTCAGTTTCGGTTAAATCTTCAAGACCAATTTCTCCAATAGCTACGATTTGGTCATTTTCAATCCATTTGTACATTTCATCAAAAATCATTTGAGGATTTTCAATGCTGTTTGTTGGATGAATTCCTAAAGCTACTTTTAAGTCTAGTCCGTATTGTGATGCTCTTTTGGTATCGTATTCTAAAATTCTGTTTAAATGGTTTAAAAGAATGTTTTCAGCATCAATCTTATACGGATAATAGCTACAGGTTATTGCACTGTCAATTCCGGATAAATACATTTTCCTAAAATCTTCACTGCTTCTTGCATCTGCATGGATATGTGTATCAATCATAAAAATCACGTTAATATTTATCTTTTTATAAGTTTATCAACCTTTCTTTAAATTATTATTTTCTCTTTTTTAAGAGAATATGTCTTATTTTTGTATAATGGGTAAATTTTAAGGTGGTAATTATTAATCGAACTTCATTAGCTGAGTAATGCCCTAAAAAAATTTTTCAATATTTAAGTCTTTGCCAATTGTTATTTTTCGCTTTTTCTCACTTCAAGAGATTTTATATTTTATAGTAATAATAATTAATGATGTAAGTAATACTCGATTGGTGATTAACTTGGAAAACAATGAAAACTATTTAAAAAGCTATGATTCGATTTCAGAAGATGTAAAATATCTTACCAATTCAATAATTAGATTAAAGATATTGGCAACATTGTACAAATGTCCTTTAAACATGAAAGATATAAACAGCACCACCTCCTTAAGTTACAGCTCAATATCAAGCAATCTGCACAATTTGGAGTTAAAGGGGATAGTGTATCGGGAGCACAATAAATATTTTTTATCAAATTCATATAGAATGGAAGTGGAACAGGTCTTAAGACTAAGTAATCTGCTTGATTTGTTAAATGATTTTTTTAATATCTTAGATAAGCATCTTGTTGATGTCATACCTAACCAGTCTGTTGTCGAGCTATACTTGATTGGAAATGCTCGTCTTATTGAATCAGACGGTGTTGACGTGTATAGAATTTATAAATTCATTGAATATGCACTGGAATCTGCAGATGAGGTCAAATGCATTTTGCCGTTTTATCATGAGACATTTAACGACAAATTAAATGAATTAGCAAAAAACAATAAAAAAGTGGAGGTTATGGTTCCGCATAGCCTTTTTAAGGTCTTTGATGAAAAGTCAGAAATTGAAAACTTGTCTTTTTTCAGTGGAGAAAAAGCCTTTTTACTAATTATTACAAATGAGTCGATGATTTTAGGTCTTTTTAAAGAAGATGGTTATTTTGATCAAAATAGATTATTAACTTCTAAAAATAGTGATTCAATAAAATGGGCTAATAATCTGTATAAAAATTTTAAAAGTAAAAATAAATGAGTTTTAAACTCATTTATAATATTCTTCTACATAATCAGCTAACTCAGCAATTGGAATTCTTTCTTGAGCTTCACTGTCTCTGTTTCTAACAGTTACTTGATTATCTTCTAATGTATCAAAGTCAACAGTAATTGCAAGAGGAATTCCTATTTCATCTGCTCTTGCATATCTTTTTCCAATAGTTCCTGTAGCATCATATTCCACTTTATATCCGTTCATCTTGAATTGTTCATTTAATTCCTGAGCAATTTCACGAGGTCCTTCTTTATTGACAAGAGGGAAAATTCCAAGTTGAACTGGAGCTACGGATTTGTTAAATTTGAAGTAATCCTTTTCTTCTGTTTGAGTAAATGAATGTAATAAAACAGCATAAGTGATACGATCAATACCAAATGACGGTTCAATAACATGAGGAATAATCTTTTCACCACTTATTTCTTCTTCTACATCTTCAAAGATAAGTAAATCTTCTGGCACTTCATATACTTTATCTAATTCTACTGTAAATTTACCTTCAGATTCAATAGCTGATTTAATATCTTCAATATCAGCATCTTCAATAGCCTGTTTTACTTTAGGAGAATCTCCTTTGAATATTGGTCCGAATTTAGATAAATTAGGTTTGACAATAGTTTTTTGAACTTTTTTAGGTTCATCATATTCTATAAATACATTTAATTCATCGTTACTGTATTTGGAGTGTGAAGATAAATCATAGTTTCCTCTGTCAGCTATTCCAATGATTTCAACCCAACCGTATTTGTCGGTTTTAACTTCAACATCCCAGCAATCAAGTGCATAGTGAGCCATTTCTCCTGCTAAATGTTGTCTGAATCTTAAAACATCTTCTGGGATTCCAATTTCAGTCAAGAATTTACGAGCTAAATATAATTGGTAGATTAACATTTCATTAGCAACAATTCCTTTATCAAGTGCTTCACGAGCAGTGATTTCCAATGGTTCCAAATCATTTTCCTGAACTTCCTGTGAGTTTAGGCGTAATACTACATCTTCGATTTGTGAAAATTTAGGATGAGTTTTTTCTTTAGGATTTACAAAGATTTCTGCTTCTGCTTGTGTGAATTCCCTGAGTCTGATAACTCCTTGTCTTGGTGAAATTTCATTTCTGTATGCTTTTCCAAGTTGAACAACTCCAAATGGAAGTTTTCCTCTAAAGAATCTTTCTAAACGTTTAAATAAAATGAAAATTCCTTGTGCGGTTTCAGGTCTCATGTAACCTACTTTATCACCTTTAGCACCAATTTCGGTTTTAAACATTAAATTATAATTCCAAATGTTTGATAAGTCCCCTTCACATTCCGGACATTTGATGTTGTTATCAATTACGATTTGGTCAAGTTCTTCATTTTCAAGACTTTCAACGTCTTTGCCTATGGCATCTTCAATGATGTGGTCTGCTCTGAAAACTTCTCCACATTTTTCACATTTACACATTGGATCGGTAAAGTTGTCAACGTGTCCTGATGCTTTCAACACTTCTTTAGGCATTACGGTTGGACCTTCAATTTCATAAAATCCTTCACCTGAAACGTATTGTTTTCTCCATTTTTGCATGATATTATTTTTTAAGCTTGCTCCAAGTGGACCGTAATCTGTAAAACCGGATACTCCTGAGTAAATTTCAAATGACGGCCATAAAAATCCTCTTTTCGCACTAATGTTTGACATTTTATCATGATTCATAAATATTATCTCCAATTTATTTTTTTAATTCGTAATCTAATTTAACTCTACTGCTTTCAGGACTGGTCTGTCCCATATATTTGCTTTGTCTATCTGGATGTCCATAAGGAACTTCTGATGGTGTGGTCATGGTTTCAAATACAATTTGACATACTCTTTGACCAGGGTATAAAGCAACTGGCATTGCACCAATATTTGATATTTCTAATGTAATTTTTCCTTCAAAACCAGGATCGATAAATCCAGCTGTAACGTGCATTGTAACACCAAGCCTACCCATACTTGAACGACCTTCAACTCTTGCAACTAAATCGTCTGGTACTTTAACATACTCTAATGTTGTAGCTAGTGCAAATTCATTAGGATGAATTATAAATGCTTCACCATCTTTAACAGTAGTTGATTCCATGTAAGATGCAATATCTTCTTCATCTTTTGGATCAATGTATGGTTTTCTAATAACCTTAAATACTTTAAATTCATCTCCCAGTCGCATATCAACAGAAGATGGTTGTATTTGTTTTTCATCTAAAAGAGGTTCAATACCAATTTTGCATTCTTTTAAATATTTTTTTATAGTCGTATCACTTAAAATAGCCATTTTATCACACAAATAAGTTTTTATAATTCTTTTATTTCAATTAAATCATTCATTCTATTAACCACATTGTCAATGGTTTTATCGGAGTAACCAATAGTAATCGCATCAAATTTACATGTATTAATACAGAGCCCACATCCTTTGCAGGTATTATAATCAATTGTTATTCTGTTATCTTTTAAACTGATAGCCTTATACATGCAAACCTCATCTAAGCATTTTTTACAAAGCCTACATTTATCTTCATGGAGTTTTACTTCAACACCTTCAAGTTTTTCTAGTTTACCACTTATGTCTTCATGTAAATTAGGATAAACTTTCCACAGGCAACAACATGGACAGCAATGGCAAATTGTCAAAAGCCCTTTTCTAGGTCTTATATTCATCCATACTGTATCAATCTTATTTCTTCCAATGATATGGGTAAGTCCGGCAGCATCTGCTTTATCGATTTGGGCAAGTGCTTCTTCTACTGTTGCCTTTTTTCCAATGTTTTTTGGAATTTTTCTAGATGTCGGACCAAGGAATATGCATCCAATATCCTGAGGATAATCCTGACAGTTATTTGAACTCCTACAAAGACAGGTATTCATAATGACAATATCATCGCAGTGTTTAACAACTTCTTTAATAACATCTGTTGGCAGGAATTCGGAACCTTCTGACTCGATTTTCTTGTTTATACTGATAGTATTTGGTATAACAACGATTTCATCATCCTTAAAAAGAAAGTTATCAATGAATTTCTTGTAAACCTTTGATTTTTTAGTTATTCCAGCTATCCAAAATCTCCAGTTGAAAATATACTTTAAAACAAATATACTGAAGTCTGCAAAGCTGATTTTTTTCATTGTTCACCCATTTTATTTTTCAGACGTCTTAATATTCCCTTGAATGTATGTGCCTCTCTTGAGGTAATGAATGCTCTTGAAATAATGTTATTGAAAGTTTTAATTCCATTTCTTTTTTTATGCTCCGGAATGTCTAAATTATTAATCAAATCCACCATATCTTTTAGCAGATAGTCCTTTTCTATGTTTGTGCTTTCATCAAGTCCTTCTGCACCAAAATCATGCTTATTTTTAAATATCTCATAAAATATTATAGCCGCTGCATGTGAAATATTTAAAATTGGATATGTTGGATCTGTTGGAATGGAAACACAGATATCACAGTCTGCGATTTCCTTATTTGTAAGTCCATTTCCTTCTCTTCCAAATAATATTGCTATTTTATTTGAAACATTCATGGATTGCCCAAGTTCTTCCGGCCTTATAGGAATTCTTGATAGATTATAACTTCCACCAGCCATTCCGGTTGACGCAACTTTAAAATCAATTCTCTGTGATTGGTAAAAATCATCTAAAGTAGGAAAAATCTTTGCATTTTCAACAATATACTTTCCATGAGTAGCCTGATAATATGCTTCCTTGGTTAATGTAGGTGGATTAATCAATACAAGATTTTTCAATCCGAAGTTTGCCATAGTCCTTGCAAGAAAACCAATATTTCCAGGAGTTTCACATTCTACAAAAACAATGTAAATATTATCCTTAAAAAGACTAACTTCCTTTTGCTCTTGGTCTTTTATATGTTTTGCTCTTGCAGTTCCTCTGGATTGATTAGTTGATTTTGCTTTTTTTGCTGAAGTTGATTTTTTATCGCTGTCTTCCTTTTCTTTTTTTGAATCTAGTGGTGCAGTTTCAACTATCTTATGCTCACTAACAGCTGTATCTCCTATATTAATCAACTCCTAATCAATTATTCATAAGCTTTATCTAACAATTCTAAAATGTGCATGCATTTAATGTCTTCTCGTCCAATTGCATCCAAACCATCTTGTATATTTAATTCACAAAATGGACATATGGTAATTACTGCATCGGCACCAGTATCTTCAATCATTTCTGCTTTTGCTTTGGATAACTCCATTGCTATTTCTGGTTTTCCGGATTTTATTCCTCCACCGGCACCGCAACATTGGGAAGGGTATGACATTTCTTTAAATTCAACACCAGGTATCTTTTTAATAATTTCCCTAGGTGCATCTGTAATGCCCTGACCTCTAGCCAAATGACAAGGGTCATGGTAGGTAACAGTCATATTGACCTCTTTTAGTTTATCCTCATCAAGTTTATCAACTAAAAACTCACTAATGTCCATAACATTAAGTTTTGAGCCAAAATCAGGATGATTATTTTTCAATGTGGAACCACAACCGGAACAGACTGTAATTACAGTATTGTAATCCTTGAAGACTTCTTTATTTTTGTCAACAAGTTCCTGAACAATGTCGGTTTGACCAGTTCTCAAAAGAGGAGAACCACAGCAAACTTGGCCTTCAGGAACATCAATGTCTATTCCGTTTTCTTTTAAGACTTTAACTAATCTATGGCCAACTTCAGGGAATTTATAGTCAACCATACAACCGGTAAAGAAAGCTATTTTTGAACCAGTTTTATTTTCAGCCTCTTTGATAAACGGTCCTTTATCAGCTTTGATGGATCGTCCTGTTTTTAAAATGTTTTCTTTAAATGCAACATGTTCAGGTAGTGGTCCAGAACCGTTTGCAACTGCAATAGCTCTCATTTTTTCTATTGCATCTCCAAAGGTGTTGATGTTTTTCGGACAAACAGATAAACATTTACCACAACTGGTACATTTATATAATCCTTCATCTAATGCCTCTTTAAGCCTATCATAATTATCCCTAGGGTCAGTATCAAACTTGTTGATATATCTCATTAGATAAGGTCCACCAAATTCCTCTGTTGCAATATTAACAACAGGACAAGTTGAATAGCAAGAATAACATTCAATACAATTTCTCACCTTTTTAGTATCTTTTGTATCCTCTTTAGTGATGCTGGTGTCTAAATGGTCACATTTATGATCACATTGAAGAGATAACTCTAAATCTTTTACTTTTGCTTCAATACTAGATTTATCAACAATCAAGTCTTTAATCACTGGGAATCTAAGAGGTTCAATAATAGCTCCGTCTTCAATTTCTTTTTGACAAGCTAATGCACCATTTCCATTAAATAAGATTCCACAGGAACCACATTGTCCTGCCCTACAAGAACTTCTAAAACTAATATCTGCATCATATTTTTCATTAATAGCATTAAGCGCGTCAAGAACCTTCATACTAGGTGCTTTATCTATTTCATAACATTCTAAATGAGGTTCTTTGTCTGTTTCGCTATCAAATCTTGAAACATAAACTTTAATCATTATTCTTCCCCAAGAAATAAATTATTATAATATAATATTTGTTTTACTAATAAATATATTAATTACTATGAAGTACAAATTGTGAAGTTTATTTTATGGTTAATGTTGATAATTTGAATAGGAATATATTAAACATTTATAGCAGTATCACTCAATCTGGAAGTTAAATTGTATGATTTGATGAATAAATGTTGAATAACTGGAAATCTTGCAGATAAATAATGACTAGTGATTATCAAATCACAATTTATCTTCGATACATCAATCTCACCAGACATTAATTTTGGAAGTAACGTGTCTCGTAATCTTTGTAATTTTTTGGTTACTTCATTCAAATTAAATTGTAATAAATTAATTTCTTCAAATTTAGCTCCAATTTTATTTAATAACTGTTTATCAGAAGGAAGTGCAACTTCTAATTGTTTTATTGTTGTTTGATTAATAGCTGGTTGAACACTTGAAGTTGTGAACTCATTTAAATAATATTGGGCTCTTGGGGTTTTAAAGAATGTTAACAATAATGCAGGAGCAATATTTTTAGATCTAATTAAACCTACATTAGGATTTAATGTTGCCTCACCATAAATTTCATAGTACATTGCAATCGGACCAATAGTTCCAGTTTTAGCAATAATTAAATCTTTATCTCTAAGCATGATTTCTGGAGATTCATCATATTTTTCACGAGTTAAATGTTTTGCAGAATTAAAATCAATAAAACCAGAAGTTATTTCTTTACCTCCAACAACCCATGGACCTTCATCAACTAAATCATTTGTTGTATATCCTCTCCAACCTATTCTACCTTTAACATCAGATAAATCCCCAATAGTTTTAATTTCCCAAGATTCAGGGATTTCACCTAAATTAGATTCTTTAAAAGGTTCAGACATATTAAAATCATTTTTTAAATCAAAATCAATAAACCATTTTCTAAATAAATTTTGAGATAATTGCTCTAAATTTTTATTTAAGTCTTTGCACACTTCTATTTTTTTATCAATATTCTTTAAAATGTTAAGGATTTTCATTTGATCTTTAAAGTCTTTTGGAAGTGTAATTTCAAATGTTTCTATATCTTTTTTATTTATAGAACCGAATACAGTTCCACTTTCTTTATTTATTAAATGGGATATATTAGCTTTAAGGAGATAATATAAAAATTCATTATTCCCTTCTTTCATTTGAATTCCACATACTCCCCGGCCAATACAAATATCTTCTTTTGCAATGTTTAAATCGCCTACTGGTGCTCTAACACTCATTAATACACTACTTTCCTTCGCAACTTTCTTAGTTGAAGTAGTATATAATTCAAATGAAGGATATTTATCCCCAAAAGTCTTATTTCCTTGTAAAAAAGGCATTCCTTCAAAAGAATCATTATAAAATTCAGATTTAGGAGATTGACCCATAGTAATATTAGTAATTGATTTTAATTCAACCGTTTTCCATTCTAAACTCAAATTTTTAGAAATTAAAAAATTGTAATAATAACTAATTCAATCAATGTTGAATTCCATAGAGTTTATTCTACAATATTCAAGATTAATAATAACTTTAAAAATTTGAGTTTTTCAGAATGGGAATATCAAAAATTAGGAAAATTATGTAGTTTTGATAAGGAAAGTATTGATCCTAAAGATAATGTCCAATATTGTCATTATAGTTTTCCTGCTTTTGACAATAATAAAGAACCTGAAGTTGAGATGGGTGAAAATATAAAAAGTTCTAAATTCAATTTCAAAAAAGGAGATATATTATTCAATAAACTAAATGTTAAATTTAAAAGGGTATGGAATATTGATTTTGATATAAAAGATAATTCTATTTGTTCTACTGAGTTCATACCTATTCAATCAAAAGATATAGACAGGGATTTTTTATATTACTGTTTAATTAATCCTAATTTTACTAATGAAATGAAATATTTGAGTACTGGAACTTCAAACAGTCATCAAAGAATAAACATAAAAGATATTCAAGATTATGATTTATTTTTACCAAAGAGCAAAGATATTCAGAGCAAAATTGGTTATATTCTGAAACTTCTTGATAAAAAAATTAAAATCAATGAGAAAATAAATAAAAATTTAGAGAATATTTTAATGTCTATTTTTAACAGTTGGTTTATTAATTATAAGAGACATGATAAGTCCAATGGAATGGAAACAGATGAAGAATATGGTGAAGTTCCTAAAGGATGGTCTGTTGAGATGATAGAAAATTATGTTGATTTTGTTACGGGGGTTGAGCCTGGAAGTAAAAATTATCATGAAAAACAAGAAAATAATGATATTCCTTTCCTTCGTGTTGGTGATTTAAGCTCAAGCAATAATATGGTTTTTATTAATAAGTCACTTTCAAAGAATAAAATTTTAAACTATGACGATATTGTATTATCTTTAGATGGTACAGTAGGTATCGTTAAAATAGGTTTAGAAGGAGCATATTCAACTGGAATGCGTAAACTTGTAATAAAAAATGATAAAATTAATAAACCTTTTTTATATTGTTTAGTGAAATCTACAAGAATCCAAAAAATTATTGAAACATTCGCTACTGGAACAACGATTTTACATGCTGGAAAATCAATAAAACACATGAATTTCGTTTTACCTGATAAACAAACAATGAATGAATTTGGTCAAAATGGAACTCCCATAATTTCAAATATTCTATTAAATCTAAAAGAAATAGAAAGATTAACTAATTTAAGAGATATTTTACTCCCAAAATTAATGTCTGGTGAAATTGATGTCTCAAAGGTAAATTGTGATTTGATAATTCATAATTATTATCTATCAGCGAGATTTTCAACTATTTTCTTACATTTATCAGTTAATCTTTTCCTGATTGATTGTAATGTTTAACGTAATCTATATTGTGGTAATTCCATATTCTTTGTATCATTTAAAAAACAATATTGTTGATTGAGAACATCGAATGCAAGAATTAGTTTGTAAATTAATATTAAAAAATAAATTTAGAAGATGTTAAATACAGTATAAATTAAAATAATTAATATGAAAGCTGGAAATACTACTTTAAACAAGTTTTTAAAAAGACCACTTAAAATGAGTATTCCAATTTATCAAAGAAAATATAATTGGTCACTTGAGGAATGTAGGCAATTATTTGAGGATATTTTATCTATCGGTGGTGATGAGGATAGAAAAAGTTATTTCATTGGGTCAGTTGTTGTTAAAACAGAAAGTGATGAATTATTAGATGATTATCTTGAACTTACTTTAATTGATGGGCAGCAAAGGATTACTACATTAACATTAATATATTGTGCAATATGTAATTATTATAAAAATATTGATGAAAGAGTATGCTATAAACTTTATAATGATTTCTTGATTAATGATGAGTTAGAAGAAACAACAATTAAACTTACATTAACAAAAGATGATGATGAATCCTTAAAATACATTATTAATTCAATTCCTACAGATAAAAAGTTTAATTTGGATCCTAAAAAATCGGTTAACATTTATAATAATTATGAATTTTTTAGAAAACAAATTACTGATGAGAATATTGAAACAGTAATGAAAGGATTGAAAAAATTAGTATTTATATCTGTTGTTTTAAATCAAAATGATAATCCTCAATTAATCTTTGAAAGTCTTAATTCAACAGGTTTGGAACTTAATAAAAGTGATTTGATTCGTAACTATGTATTAATGGGATTAGAAACTAAAGATCAGAATTTTTTATATGAAAACTATTGGTATGAAATTGAACAAGAATTTAAAAACAAGGAACTATTTTTTGATGATTTCATTAGATATTATTTATCTTTTGAAAGTGGTCGTATTCCTAAAAAAGATGATGTTTATAAAGAATTTAAAAATCATGCGAAGGGTTTTGATAAAGTTGAGGATTTAGTAAAAGAGCTACATAAATATGCACGCTATTTTGGATGTATACGTTTTGGTAAAGAAGAAGATCCAGATTTAAAAAATGCATTCAATAGTTTATATGAATTAGATTTTAATGTAACATTACCATTTTTACTTTCAGCTTATAATGATTACAAAGAATCACTTAATAATCCAGAAATAAACTTAACTAGAGAAGAATTCATTAAAATTGTCCAATATGTTGAAAGTTATTGTTTAAGAAGAGCTATCTGTGATATACCAACAAATTCAATGAATAATACATTTGCGAGATTAGCTAAAGAGATTAATAAAAAAGATTATTATAATTACTTTATTGCAGCAATGTTTGGAAAGAAAACATATAGGAGATTTCCTCAAAATGATGAAGTTAATGAAAAGCTTTTAACTCAAAATATGTATTCTAAGAAAATTCTAAAACATATACTAATCACTATAGAAAATATTGATGGTAAAGAATTTGTTAGTGGGGAGAATTCAACAATAGAACATATTATGCCGCAGAACTTAACTAAAGATTGGGAGTTAGAATTAGGATCTAATTATGAAGAAATACATAATATATATCTTCATACGTTAGGTAATTTAACATTAACACCTTACAATTCAGAATTAGGAGATAAATCTTTCCATGATAAAAAAACAGCTGAAAAAGGTTTCTGTAAATCAAAATTAACACTAAATGAAGGTTTATGTGAATTAGATAAGTGGACTGATAAAGAAATTATTAATAGAACTAAACAATTATCAAAAAAGATTATTAACATTTGGAAATACCCTACAAAAACATCAAAAGTAACTGAGATAATCAATCATGTAAATGAAACTGGTGATATTAAAGAGTACACGCTTGATGACTTTGAATATCTTAGAAACAGAACAATAACAAGACAATTGCTTGATACATTAAATATAATGATTTTGAAATTAGATTCAACTGTAATTCAAGTAATCAATAAGAAATATATATCCTACAAGAAAAACAAAAACTTCGTAGAATTAGAGCCATTAAAAACAGGCTTAAAATTGTCACTTGATATTCCATTTGATGAATTAAATGATCCTAAAGGATTATGTAATGATGTATCATATAGTGGTGGAGGAGGTACTGGATTAACACGTTTACACCTCCAAGATGAAAAAGAGGTAGAATATGTCATGGATTTAATTAAACAATCTTATGAATACAATTTTAAATAGTTATCCAATAACCATCACTTTTTAAATTTTTAGTTACTTTTTCATATTTAGTTTGATTTATACAAATTAATTTCTAGCTTATAATAACTTTTATTACTTTGTTTTTTCAAAAATTAGTGTGTTAATAACGATTGTATATACAATTGTAATATGATTATTTTGAGGAAATTATAATGAATTTAAAAGAATTAGTCACAGGAGGAGCTGGTGAAAAACAATTTTTACTGGGTAATGAAGCTGCTGTAAGGGGACTTATAGAAGCAGGTGTTTCTATTGCAGCTACTTATCCTGGAACTCCTTCATCAGAAATTGGAAATGTATTATCTGTATTAGCTAAGGATGCTAATATTTATTTTGAATTTTCTACTAATGAAAAAGTCGCAATGGAGGTTGCAGCAACTGCAGCTGTTTCTGGCCTTAGGTCATTTACATTTATGAAACATGTGGGTATGAATGTTGCAGCAGATTCATTTATGACTACTGCATATTCTGGAGTTAATGGTGGAATGGTTATTTTATCAGCTGATGATCCATCACTTTTTTCATCTCAAAACGAGCAAGATACTCGTAATTATGCAAAACTCGCAAATGTACCTATTTTAGAGCCATCTAACTGTCAGGAAGTAAAAGATATGGTTAAATATGCATTTGATTTGTCTGAACAATTTAATATTCCTGTAATTGTTAGAACAACCACTCGTGTATCTCATATGAGGGGTGTTGTTGAGTTTGGTGATGTTAGGGATAATTCATCAAATAATGATGATCATTGGAAAAGAGGTCATTTCAACAAGGATCCTTCAAAGTATGTTCCGGTACCTGCATTTGCTGGGGATATGCATGTAAAGCTTTGGGATAAGATCCATAAAATTGAAGAAATCACCAATAAAAGTGAATTTAATAATGAAATCAGTTTAGGGGATAAAAAATATGGATTAATAGCTTCAAGTAGTGCTTATAATTATGCTCATGATGTTGTAAAATTCAATAATTTGGATATCAGTGTTTTGAAGTTAGGATTTAGCTATCCGTTCCCACAGGAAAAAGTAACCGAATTTTTAAAGGATTTGGATGAAGTATTTGTAGTAGAAGAGGTTGATCCAATTATTGAAAGAGATACTTTAGCTTGCATTGGAGCATTAAACCTTAATGTTCAAGTTCATGGTAAACTGGATGGAACTTTCCCGATTTATCATGAATTTAACTCTGATATTGTATCTGATGGATTAAACAAGGTATTGAATTTCAAAAATGATGAGGCTATTGAATTTTCCAAAAGCCTTGAAAAATTAAGTGAAGATATTCCGTCTCGTGCTCCGGTTTTATGTGCAGGATGTCCTCACAGAGCAATGTATTATGGAATTAATGTAGCAATCGAAGAATTAGGATTAAAACCTTCAGATGTGATATTTGCTTCTGATATTGGATGTTACACATTAGGTATTAATCCACCTTACAATGCTGCTGATTACTTATTATCTATGGGTTCCAGTGTAGGGGACGGTTGTGGATTTTCTGTTTCATCAGATCAACAAGTAGCTAGTTTCATTGGAGATTCTACATTTTTCCACAGTGGTATTTCTCCGTTAATAAATGCAGTGCATAATAAACATAATTTTGTTTTAACTGTACTTGATAACAGGATTACTGCAATGACTGGTGGTCAACCAAACCCTGGAATTCCTGTTGATGGAATGGGTGATGAAGCTCCTGAAGTTTCCATTCGTAAATTAGCATTAGCTTGTGGAGTTGATTTTGTACGTGTAATCAATCCATTTAACTTGGAACAAGTTGTCAAAACATATAAAGAAGCATTTGAAAGAGATGATGTGGCAGTAATTATATCAAAAGCTCCATGTACTTTAATTAAAGGTTTAACTAAAAAACCTGCGGTTAAATTTGTTGAAAGTAATTGTAATAATTGTGATAAATGTGTTAGTCAATTAGCATGTCCTGCAATTTCCAAAATCAATGAAAAAATAACTATTGATGAATCTCAATGTGATGGATGTGGTGCATGTATTCAAGTATGTAAATATGGTGCTTTAGAGGATGGTAGGTGAGAAAATGGATAATCATTATAATATTTATATTTGTGGTGTTGGAGGCCAAGGAATCATTAAAACCTCAACAATTATTGGTGAAGCTGCGATGAATCAAGGTTTAGATGTAGTGATGAGTGAAATTCATGGTATGTCTCAAAGAGGAGGTTCTGTTTCTACTGAATTGAAAATAGGTGGTTACAATTCATCAATTATTCCAAATAAAGGTGCAGACATGTTACTTTCATTTGAACCTATTGAGACAATAAGAGGATTAAATAAAGTAAATGATGAGACCAAAATTGTTTATAATACTCATCCGATTATTCCATCTTCATCTGATAAACCATATCCTAGTGTTGACAGCATTACCAAAACATTAAAGGAAAACTTTAAACATGTGCTTCCAATTAACGGAACTCAATTAGCTATGGATGCAGGTAGTGTACTTGCATTGAATATGGTTCTTCTAGGTGCAGTAACAGCTGATGATAAGTTCCCATTAACAAAAGAATCTGTTATTGAGGCTATGAAAAACAATTTAAAACCTAAATTCCATGAAATGAATTTAAAAGCTATTGAAAGCGGATATAAATCCATTAAAAGTTAAAAATTTAAATACTTATTAAACTAAAGATAAAATTAGATATTGAAAGTGTGATAACTATGGCTTACAAAATTGATAATGCAATTATAAAAAAAGATAGGACTGGAAAAGTAACTTTAATTGATCCTGAAAATGTTTTTGATAATGAAGATGCATTTATTGCTGTTAAAAGTGATGATTTAATTACAATCCAACTTCTAATCAATGCTATTTTGAAAAATGATTTCAAAAACTGGAAAAAATTAGGTCCTATTCCTGAAACTGAACCAATTAAAAGCCTATTTGTCCGCTTAGGTTATTCAAAAGGGGATATAGCTAATATGTTAAAAGAATTTTAGCTATTTTTATTTCTCTTTTTTTAATTATTTTACAAACTTTTTTTATTCAGGTGATTATAGGTTGCAAATGCAATCAATGCATTTTTTTAAAAAAATAATTTAGAAGAGACCGTGAATCTCTTCTATAAATTTAATGTCGTCTTTTTTTAAGAGTTTAATATCTTCATCGTCTATTAACTCTTTAGCTCTTTCCATGTTTTCTAATCGTATAACTAGAATAGCAACATTAGGTTTGCTACTTACAAATGCATATACGTAGTCTAAATTAATTCCTTTTTCATCAAATACTGTTAATACTGTGTTTAATCCATTAGGCTTATCTGGAATTGATAAGAGAAGTACCTCGTTTTCTTTTACAATAAAACCATCTTTTTCAAGAGCAGCTATTGCTTTTTCATTGTCAGAAACAATTAATCTTAAAATTCCATATTTGGTTGTATCAGCTATTGAAAGAGCACGAATATTGATATTTGCTTCTGCTAATGTGTTCATCGCTTTTTTAATTCTTCCTTCTTTATTTTCTACGAAAATTGAAATTTGCTTTACTACCATTTTACCACCTTAATCTTCAAACTTCCTTTCATCAATTACACGTACTGCTTTACCTTCACTTCTTGGAAGTGATTCTGGTTCACAGATGGTTACATCTACTCTAAGTCCTGTCTCAGATCTAATTGATGATTGGATTTGTTTTTCAACTTTTTCCATTTCTTTCATTTTATCGAAGAATAATTCTTTTGAAGCTTCTACTTTAACTTCCACTTCATCTAGAATATCAGGTCTTGTTACATGGATTAAGTAATTAGGACTAATACCTTGGATTTTAAGTAATGCTTTTTCGATTTGTGATGGGAATACCATTACTCCTTTGATTTTCATCATATCGTCACTTCTACCTGTGATTCTTGTCATTCTAACGGTAGTTCTTCCACATTCACATTTTTCACCAATTAAAGAGGTTAAATCTTTTGTTCTGAATCTTAAAATTGGCATTCCGGTTTTAGTTAATGAAGTTAAAACAAGTTCACCCTTTTCACCATATTCTAAGGTTTCACCAGTTTCTGGGTTGATGATTTCAGGATAGAAATGATCGTCTTGAATGTGCATTCCATTTTGCTCATCACATTCTTGAGCAACACCTGGACCCATGACTTCTGTTAAACCATAAATGTTGTGAGTTTTAATTCCAAGAGATGATTCTATTCTTTTTCTCATCTCGTCAGTCCACATTTCTGCTCCATGAATTCCTGCTTTTAAATTAATATCTTCTAATGGAATTCCTGCTTTTTCACGGGATTCTCCAATATATGCTGCATAGGAAGGAGTACATGTTAAGATATCACTTTGGAAATCAACCATTGTATCAAGTTGCCTTTGGGTGTTTCCTGCAGAAATCGGGATTGTGATAGCTCCCATTTTGTTTCCTCCGTGGTGAATTCCGAATCCTCCGGTAAACAATCCGTATCCATATGCATTTTGAATGATGTAATCTTTTTTAGCACCAGCCATTTTAAGACCACGAGCAATACATTCTCCCCAGATATCTAAATCATTCTGGGTGTATGCTGTAACGGTTGGTTTTCCAGTTGTTCCGGATGATGCATGTACTTCTACAATGTCTTCACGTGGAACTGCAAGTAATCCTAAAGGGTAAGCTTCTCTTAAATCGCTTTTTGTAGTAAATGGAATTTTTTCAATGTCTTTTAATGTTTTGATGTCTTCAGGTTTTAAACCAATTTCATCGAATCTTTTTTTATAAAACTCTACATTTTCATATGCGAGCTTAACGGTTTTTTGTAATCGTTCAAGTTGTATTTCTTCCTTTTCTTCTTTACTCATACATTCGGCTTTTTCATCCCAAAACATATATATCCCTATTTTTTCATTTTTTTACACTATTTAATTATTTTTGTTCATTATTATAAATGTTTAGTTTGAACATATTTTCTTATATTCATTGAAAACATTGATTTAGGATGGTAAAATATTAAATTAACATCAATTTTTACTTTATTTTTTAAAAAAACTATTTATAATTCTTTAATTCTAAATTAAATTGGTGATATTTTGAATTTTAGATTTAATGAGTGTAAAAAGGAATTTGATGGGGGAAATTTTGATAAAGCATTGGCTATTTTAAATGAAATTGAAATTGATGATGAAGATTATACATTTGCATTGATGCTTAAGTACAATTGTCTGATGGGTCTTGGATGTTATGATGATGCTTTAGATATTATAAATCTGTTGATTAGTAATAATCCATATTTTTTGCTTTTATGGTTTGATAAGGTCAGGTGTTTGTATTTTCTTGATGATTTAACAGGTGCAGTGGATGCATTGAAACATGTTGAACGTCTTGTTGATTTAAATGATGTTGATGGTCTTGTTTGTTTTGTGAAACTTTGTAATTTGGTTGGTGAACATGAAACTGCACTTAAATACTGTGATATGGTGCTTGATATTGATGAGTATAATGTTGATGTGTTGCTTGAAAAATCCCTTGTTTCAAATATTTTCAATGACAAGAATATGATGAGTGAATGTGGTGATAAACTTTTAGATGTTTGTGAGAGTAATATGTCAATATTGATGGTTTGTTTTGCATTGAAACTATTTTCTGGAATGTATCGTGACTGTTTTGATGTTATCTTAAACATAAGTTCCATGGATTTTAAAATGGGTGAAACATTAAAGAAAATTTTTTATAATCAAATGTTGTGTGATTTTAATGTCCAAGTTTTGGTGGAAAATAGTGCTGAAATAACAATAGATGAATCAATATCTCTGCTTTTTGATTATAGATATGATGGAATTGATTTTGGGAATGTTAAAAATGTTAAGTATATAATACTCGCCAAAACATAATGTACAAATATGTACTATAATGTATGATAGTAATCTTTATATAAATAAGTATGCTATATTAATAATGTAAATGTTAATTTTTATTTTTTGAGGTAATTATTTATGGACGTAATGATTTTATCAATAGTATTTATAATTTACATCTTTGCGCTTGTTTTTGTAGGTTATTATGCATACAAAAAAACTAATTCCTCTGAAGACTTCATGATTGCTGGTAAAGATACACATCCATTCATCATGGCAATGAGTTATGGTGCTACGTTTATCTCGACAGCAGCTATTGTTGGTTTTGGAGGAGTTGCCAGTGAATATGGTATGAGTGTTTTATGGTTGGCATTCTTAAACATTATCATTGGAGTATTCATCGCTTTTGTATTTTTAGGAAAAAGAACCCGTAGAATGGGGCATGCACTAAATTCATTAACATTCCCGGAATTTTTAGGAAAACGTTTTAACAGTAAATTCATCCATTATTTTTCTGGAATGATTATTTTCTTTGCAATGCCACTATATGCAGCTGTTGTATTGATTGGAGCTGCAAGATTTTTAGAATCTTCTTTATTGATTGATTTCGGTATTGCTCTTCTTATATTGTCAATTATTATTACATTCTATGTATTGTTTGGTGGTATTCGTGGTGTAATGTATACTGATGCATTACAGGGAAGTATCATGGTTGTTGCTATGGTATTCTTGCTTGTATTTGTATATTGGTTACTCGGTGGAGTAGATACTGCAAATACAGCATTGACAAATATGGTTAACTTGTATCCTGCTGAGGCTATTGCAGCGGGTGGAACTGGATGGACGTCATTTCCAACGTTTGGAAGTCCATTTTGGTGGTCCCTTGTATCTTCAACACTCATAGGTGTAGGTATTGGAGTACTTGCTCAGCCTTCATTGATTGTAAGATTCATGACAGTTAAGTCAGATAAAGAATTAAACAGGTCTGTATTAATTGGAGGAATATTCATTGCAATCATGCCAACAACAGCATATATCGTAGGATCAATTTCCAATGTGTACTTCTATGACACACTCGGAAAAATCGCAGTAGATGTAGTTGGAGGAAACATAGACAAGGTAATTCCAACATTTATTACAATGGCAATGCCTGAATGGTTTGTATACATATTCTTGCTTTCATTAATTGCAGCAGCAATGTCAACAATATCTTCACAATTGCACACTCAAGGAACAGCATTTGGTGTAGATATCTATGGTACATTAAGAGAGAAATCCAAACAAAAACTAGACCAAGTAAGCATTTCAAGAGTAGGTATCTTAATAGCTATCATATTGGCATTAATAATGGCATTCTTACTTCCAGGAAGTGTAGTTGCACTTGGAACAAGCTTGTTCTTTGAAATTTGTGCAGCAGCATTCTTGCCAGTATTCTTAGGAGCACTTTACTGGAAAGGAATCACAAAACTCGGAGCTATTGCAGGAATCGTATCTGGAACAATAGTCAGCTTATTCTGGTTGATTTTTGTATTCCAAAAAACTGCTGTAGGACTTGGAATCTGTAAATTTATCTTTGGAGTTGAAACATTACTTCCTGCAGCACCATGGCCGTTCATTGACGTAATGTTAATTGCAGTACCGATATCTGCAATATTTACAATTGTAGTTAGCTTACTTACAAAACCTCTAGAGCAAGAGGTAATCGATAAAGCATTTGAAAACATAGACAATAAGGGAAGTGAGGCAAAATGATGGTTTTTGGAATAGAAGACCCAATGATTTGGGGAGTATATGTAGGAATCATATTATCTACACTTTTATGCATTGTTTATGGTGCTGTAAATTGGAATAAAGGGGATTAAATCTCCTTTTAACTTTTTTTCTTTTTTTATTATTTAATTACATTACTTTTTTTAAACACAAAAATTATAGTAAAAGATAAAAATGTAATTTTATTAAAATACAGAATATTAACCAAATTCTATAAATTAAAGTTCATTCTGATAATTCATAGAACTGCTATTAAAAAATTAGATGATATTTAATTTAAAACAGGAGAAAAGATAATGGATCCGTTTGTAAATCTTCATGTTCATAGCCTACATTCAATTCAAGATTCAGTAATCAAGATTGAAGACTTGGTAGATAAAGTTTTAGAGTATGGGCAGTCCAGTGTAGCTATTACAGATCATTCCAGCTGTGCAGCATGGATTAAATTCAATCAATGCGCTAAAGATAAGAATATCCATCCTATTTTTGGTAATGAATTTTATTGCTGGCAATTTGGAGAATCTAAAAATAGTGACAGGGACCATTTAGTTTTATTAGCTATGAATCAAGAGGGTATGGTTAATATTAGGCGTTTTCAAAGGTTAGCTGTTAATGATTTTTATTATAAACCTATCTTGAGGTATGAAGTTTTAGAAAATAATCCTCATGATGGTATTTATGCCACTTCAGCTTGTTTCTCTTCAACAATTTCAAAATATATTTTGTTAAATAGCTTTGACAGGGCGGCCAGCTATTGTGAATTTTTTTATAATCTCTTTGATGGTAATTTTGCCCTTGAATTGCAGTTTCACCCAGATTTTCACATGCAATCAATAGTGAATGTCGGTCTTGTAAAGCTGAGTGAAGAATTATCCATCCCATTGACTGTAAGTTCGGATGCTCATTTTATTGATGAGACTGACAGGGATTTAAGGAGAATTGTAAAGGCTATTTCTTACAATAAAGAGTATAGTGAAATTGATGAATCATTAAAAAGTAACTGTCTTGGTAATTCTGAGTTAATAACTAAGTTTGCCATGGAATCTGATTTTCCTTATATGGATTTAGTTCCAAAGGCAATTAATCAAACTCAAAAAATAGCTAAACAGTGTAAGGGATATATAGAAGAGCCTAAAAGACATATTCCCATTTTTGATAAGCATGAGGAACTTGATAAATTATTTGAATTGCAGGAATGGTAATTAATGGACAATCACCAATATTTAGTTGACAAGTCATTTCAAGGTCTTGAAAAAAGAGGATTTAAAGATAATCCACAATACATCGAAAGATTAGTCAAGGAACTTGACATCATAAAATCTGGAGATTTAGCGGATTTCTTCTTAAACACGGCTTTTATTTGTCAGAAATCTAAAAGCAATGGAATTAGATTAGGTCCTGGAAGAGGTTCTGCTGCAGGTAGTCTTGTTTGTTATTGTCTTAAAATAACGGAGATAGATCCAATTAAGCATAAACTGGTATTTGAAAGATTTTTAAATCCTACAAGAATCAGTTCTATTGGGCTAGCCGATATTGATACTGATATTGACAGTACAAAACGGCAAAAAGTCCTTGAAGAGGTTAAAAAGGATTTTGGATTAGATAAAAGTTTTCAAGTAATTAATCACTTGCAATGGACAGAAAAACTAGCTATTAAGGATCTAGCAAGGCTTGATGGAGTATCATTTAGAGAATCCAATAATGTTACAAAGGCTATGGGTAGAAGTAAGCATGCTGAAAATGTTCCAAAGGTTATGGAATTTTTAAAACGCCATCCATTCATTGAAAAGAATTACAAAAAACTTGTAGGTTTAATTAAATCCTATAGTGTCCATGCAGGAGCAGTAATAACTCTGGACAAGCCTGTAGAATATTATGATTCTCTTTTAAAAGTTAATGACTTGATATGTTTGGATAATGATGGTAAGACATGTGATGCATTAGGTTTTCTTAAAAACGATTTGCTTGGAATAAAACCATTAGCAGTATTTGAAGATGCATTGAATTTAATTGAAGAGGATGTAAAGCTTCCGCAAATCTATGATGATGAGGAAGTCTTCAAAACAATAAATAAATCACAGTTGGGATTATTCCAGTTAGGTGCAGGTGCAACAGGTAGCGTTTGCAGGATGTTGAAGCCAGAAAACTTTGAGGAATTGGCTGCTGTTGTAGCACTTTCAAGACCTGGTGCAAAAAGTGGAGGGGATCGTGAAAGATACATTGACTGTAAACACGGTAAGCGATTGGTAAGCTATGAACATCCTGATTTGGAGCCAATCTTAAAGGAAAACTATGGCGCAATAATATATCAGGAAGATGTAATGAGGATAATTACAGATTTTGCAGGACTAACACCTGCTGATGCAGACAATATCAGAAGGGGAATAAGTAAGAAAATACCTGAAATCTTTGAAGAATACTATCCAAAATTCATTAGGGGATGTGTTAGTCGTGGAATTGATGAGGAGGTAGCTATTAAAGTATGGGATAAAATAGGAAGTTCTGGTGCATATTCATTTAACAAGTCCCATTCTGTAGCCTATGCGATGATAGCATATCTTGGAGGATGGTTAAAAACATATTATCCATCAGAATTTTACATTGCTTCTCTAAATCATGCAGATGGCGAAAGTAAAAGGCAAAAAATCTTAGATGAACTTGTAAATGAAGGATATGAACTGGCAAATCCGAATATTAATATCTCTACTTGTAAATATGCAATTACGGACAATAAAGTCTATTTACCTTTAACATCAATTAAAGGAGTTGGGATTCCAGCTACTGTGGCGATAATGGAAAACAGGCCTTTCAGATCATTTAAAGATTTCATGAAACATAAAACAAGCAAAGTCAATGCAAAAATAGTCAAAGCATTAATAGAAGCAGGAGCTTTAGATGATTTCAATAAACCAAGGGATGAAATGTATTCCATAGTTTCAGGTAAAAAGGTCAAATGGGATGAAACAGAAAAGATGTCAAGGGAATTTCAAAAAATCAACATAGTAATAAATGAAAATCTCTTGGATAAATATGATTTAAAACAGATTGGAATAACTAAGGAAGTTAAAAGTCTAGCTAGTTTAAAGGAGAATTCTGAATATTCTGATTTCTACATTAAAGTAATGTGTATGAAATTTACAGAAAAGAATGGTTATGGTATAGCAAAGGTTAGTGATGGATTCAATACTTTAAATTTAACAGTTCCAAGGGAGCTTATTGAAAGATATGGGAATGATTTAAATAAAATAAGTGCGCCATTATTCTGCCATGTAAATGGGCAAGGTGACTTTTACAGGATTTTATCTTTAATTTATTTGGATGATTTAGAAAAATATGAAAAAGAGATAAGTTTCTATACTGGTGTAGCTATTAAAAAACTTGAAAAATTCCAAAAAGCTAGTGACATCAAGGTAGGATTGGTGAGGGACATACACTACTTTAAAAGTCGAAAAAACAATGACTGTGTAAGGTATAATGTCCAAATAAGTGAAAATAAGATTTTGACAGGTAAAATGAATTGTGTAAATCCTCCAAAGCTTCTTGAAGGTGATTATATTTATTATATTGATCGAGATAATGTGTTTTTGGATATTGTTAAAATCATATGATAAATTTAGTCTTTTTTAGTTTTTATTATAGATAAATATATATTCTTTTTTGACATAAATTATACATAATCAGTATTATATTGGTGTATAATTATGGGTAATTTTGATTTTCTAAAAGATGATTTTAAGAATTTATATGATATTGCATATGAAATGGAATATGAACTTCTAAATTTCAGACCAAAATCCTCAGTATGTTTTGGAAGCAGATTCTTTGAAGAATTGCTTAGGGAAATTTATAGAATAAATCCAGAATTAGGTAAATCTACTTTTATGAATCCTTATGCTATGATTAATAATTTGTATGAGAAGGGAGGAATATCAAAAGAGATTAAAAATAAATTTGATGAAGTCAGAAGATTGAGAAATCGGATTATTCATAATGACCCAACTACTGGTATGGCCTTAGAATTCAATGAGGCCAATTTTAGATTAGCAATTTGGTTTTACTCAAGAATTGAACCCAATACGAATCAGGATGTTAATTATTGCAGGATGTACTTTATTAACTTCTGCTGCAGTTTCCGTAAGTGGAATCATTGGTTGGATTGGACTTGTTATTCCACATATGGTTCGTATGATTGTTGGCCCAAATAATAAGATATTAATCCCGGCTTCACTAAGCTTTGGTGCAAGTTTCTTATTATTGGTTGATAATATTTCAAGAGCTCTAATTTCAATTGAAATTCCGATTGGCATATTGACAGCCATTATTGGAGTTCCAATATTCTTATACTTACTTAAAAGAGGGTATTCCGAATGGGCATGACGAATAATATCTATGAAGTTAAAAACATTTCATTTTCTTATGGTGGTAGTAAAATATTCTCTGACATTAGCTTTTCAATTGAAAAGGGAGATGTATTATGTATTTTAGGTCCTAATGGGACTGGAAAAACAACATTGATAAAATGTTTAAATGGGTTGCAGGATATTGACTCTGGTGAAATTCTAATTAAGAGTAAAAACATCAAAAAACTATCTTTTAAGGAAATATCTAGAAATATGGGATACATCCCTCAAAATCATGCTCCTTTATTTCCATTTAAAGTAATTGATGTTGTACTTATGGGAAGAGCACCTTATTTGAATTTGACAGATTCTCCTAAGAAAAAAGATATGGTTATTGCATTGAATTCTTTGAGAATTTTAGGAATTGAAAATCTCAAAGACAAGGAATACACTAATTTAAGTGGTGGACAAATGCAGTTAGTATTTTTGGCAAGAATATTATGTCAACAGCAGGATATTTTGATATTAGATGAACCAACTTCTCATTTGGATTTTGGAAATCAAATTAAACTTTTAGAAATTATTGAGAATCTGGCAGAATCAGGTCTTTCAATTATTATGTCCTCTCATTTTCCAGATCATACTTTCCTAAGCTCAAATAAAGTAGCTATCATGAAAGATGGAGGATTTATTGATTATGGGGAACCTAGTAATGTTGTAACTGAAGAAAATTTAAAAAAGGCATATTCTATTGATGTAAAGTTAATAGAATTAGAAAATAAAAGAAAAGTTTGTGTTCCTTTAAAAACAAACTTCAAATTGGATTTATAAGGTGACTAGATGAATGAAGAAGATTATTATGAACAATTAGCAAAAGCAGCAGAATTTCATGGACATGTATGTGGTGGAATAGCTATAGGAACTAAATTAGCAATGTATGGACTTGAATTGCTTGGAATGGAATTAAATCGAAGACATGAAAATTTAATTGTATTTTTGGAAATTGATAGGTGCATGTCCGATGCTGTTCAGTCTGTTACTGGTTGCTCTATGGGTAAAAGAACTCTTAAACAGATGTATTATGGTAAATTTGCAGCTACTTTTTATAATCAAGATACTGGGGAAGCTGTAAGGATTACTGATGCTGATGCAAATAAAAAATTTAAAGATGAAGAGACAAAAGAAGAGATGATTTCCCGTTTCAGAAGAACTCCTCCTGAAGAGTTATTTAAAGTGGATAGGGTAAAAATTGAATTAGGTCCAGGAGATATACCTGGCAAACCTTACACAACAACATTTTGTTCTATTTGTGGTGAAAAAGTATCTGATGGTTGTCATGTGCTTAGAGGTGGAAGGCCTATATGCAGGTCATGTGCTGAAGGGTCATATTATGAATTAATTGAAGATTATTTATAATCTTATTTTATTTTTTTTCTTTATATTGACAGTAAGCTATTCAAACAATGAGAGTTACAGTATTTACTAATAATTTTATTTACTAAACAAAAAACAATTTTCCTGATGATTATTTATAATTCCAATGGATTCAAGATATGAATAAATAATTACTGGTCCTACAAATTTCATTCCACGCTTTTTCAAATCTTTGGAAATAGTTTTAGATAATTCAGATTCAGTTTTAAACTCAGCTTTAATTATGTCTCTATTAGTAAATCCCCAAATATAGTTGTCAAAACTACCAAATTCTTCTTGAATTTCCATGAATATTTTTGAATTATTTATTGCAGCGGATATTTTGCCTTTATGACGAATAATATCTTTATTTTTTCTCAATTCTTCAATTTTGTATTCATCATATTTAGCTATTTTTGTATAATCGAACTCATCAAAAGCAATTCTA
Organism: Methanobrevibacter sp.; assembly: GCF_050872065.1. Taxonomy (GTDB): domain Archaea; phylum Methanobacteriota; class Methanobacteria; order Methanobacteriales; family Methanobacteriaceae; genus Methanocatella. The sequence goes on along the minus strand of NZ_JBNMGD010000003.1, from coordinate 6,699 downwards.
AAGTTTTCTCTCTTTTTAAGTATTGTAATCCAAGAAAGACCTGCTTGAAATGATTCTAAAACAAGCATTTCAAACAATTCTCGATCATCATGCTTTGGCACTCCCCATTCTTCATCATGGTATTTGATGTATATTTCTTCATCAGTTACCCAATCGCATCGTTTAATTGTCATGGTGATTATTATTAAAAAGTTTATTTAAATATATTTTCCTTGAGCAATTAATTGGGTTTTTTAAATCTGATTTGGGTGTAATCATCAATTTAGTGATGATAATATAATCCTATACTCTGTAAACTTAGTGAATAAAGGAAAAAATTTAATAAATAGTATAAAATAAATTTTATATGATTAACTATTTTTTTATTATATTTTAATGAGGTATTACAATGACAGAATTAGGATTTGGAATGATGAGACTTCCAATTTTGGATGAAAATGACTTTTCAAGTGTGGATTTTAATCAAGTTTCAAAGATGGTTGATGCATTAATGGAAGCTGGCTTTAATTGTTTTGATACAGCTTATCCTTACCATGAAGGAGTAAGTGAAGTAGCTTTAAGAAAATGTCTTGTTGAAAGATATCCGAGAGATTCTTTTAAGGTATTCGATAAATTACCTACTTTTGCAATCACCGAGGAATCACAGCTTGAACCAATTTTTTCTGAGCAACTTGAAAGGTGTGGTGTTGAATATTTTGATTATTATTTAATGCATAATGTAAGTGGATTTTCTGAAAAAGGATGGTTGGATGTTGATTCCTTTTCATTTGCAAAGAAGAAAAAAGAAGAAGGATACATCAAGCATCTAGGATTGTCCACTCATGGTAATGCTGAATTTTTAGATAATATATTAACACTCCATCCAGAAGTGGAATTCGTATTGTTACAGCTCAATTATCTTGATTGGGAAGATGAAGGAATTGAATCTAGAAAATGTTGGGAAGTTGCAAGAAAACACGATAAGCCAGTAATGGTAATGGAAGCATATAAAGGCGGTTTTTTATCTGATGTACCTGATGAGGCTGAAAAGATAATGAAAGAATGCAATCCAGACAAGTCAATCACCTCCTGGGCAATGAGGTTTGTAGCTAGTTTGGAAGGAGTTTTCTTAGTCTTAACTGGTGCAAGTAGTCTTGAACAAATTGAAGAGAACATTGCTGAGTTTAAAAATGTAACTCCGCTTAATGATAAAGAATTAGAAGTTATTAGCGAAGTTTCAGAGATCATTAATGCTAACATTACTGTGGATTGTACAAAATGTAGATATTGTGTTGATGCCTGCAGTGAAAGTATTGACATTGCAAGAATCTTTGATTTGTACAATAAAGAAAAAATCCTTGGTGAAAATGAATGGTCTCCTATAGGAAATGCTTATGTAAACTATTCAAAGGTTCCAGGTGTTGGAATTGCTTCAGACTGCACTGAATGTGAACTATGTATTGAAGAATGTCCACAGGAAATTAATATCCCTGAAGTTTTAAAAGATGTTGCAAAAACATTTGAAACTGAAGGTTATGGATTTACCAACTAATTTTTTTCTTTTTTTAATTTTTCTATTTTTTACTGTATTTTAAGCAACTTTTAATTATAATAAATAATATATTATAAACATCTAATTTTTATGAGGGTTCTATTATGATACCGGGTATGAATAAAAAACAAATGAAACAGATGGAAAGACAAATGAAAAAAATGGGTATGAAAATGGAAGAGCTTGAAGGAGTTCGTGAAGTTATTATTCGTTTTGATGAAAAAGAATTGGTTATTGATGAGCCTAGCGTAAGCTTAATGAATGTAATGGGTCAGGAAACTTATCAAATTGAAGGTAGGGCTCGTGAAGTAGAACTTGATTATGAAATTGAAATTCCAGATGAAGATATTGAAATGGTAGCTAATAGTGCAGGAGTTTCAGCAGACGAAGCAAAATCCGCACTTGAGGAATGTAAAGGTGACCTTGCAGAAGCTATCATGAAATTGAATCAATAGATAAAATGACTCTTATTGTACATATTTCAGATTTACACATTTGTGAAAATGAATTTGATGAAGCTATGTTCATGAGGGCTGTTGAAGAAATCAATAATTTACAGCCGGACATGATTATTTTAACCGGAGATATAACTAATGATGGTTATTATGCTGAGTTTCAAAAGGCAACTGAATATTTAAAGATGTTTGAAGCTCCACTATTTGCAGTTCCAGGAAATCATGATGCTAAAAATTTAGGTTATCAATCTTTCGAAGAGTTGATTGGTGAGCGTAGTTGGAAATTAACTATGGATGGCGATTTAACCGTTATTGGATTGGATAGTAGTTCTCCTGATGAAAGTAAAGGACGTATTGGTGGTCCTCAGCATATGTGGTTAGAACATCAATTAGATGAATGTGTTATTAATGAAAATTTTTCCATTGTTGCTTTACACCATCATGTAATTTCTATTCCCCAAACTGGGCGTGAACGTAATGTCTTATCCGATGCAGGGGATGTTTTAAAAACATTAACAACTCATGAAGTTGATTTAGTAGTGTCTGGACATAAGCATGTTCCAAATATATGGAAATTAAACAACACTATTGTGGTGAATGCAGGTTCTCTTTCTTCTAAAAAGCTTAGAGGTAGAATAACTAATTCTTATATGACTTATAATGTTACAGAGGATGAAATAGAAATTTTTCTCAATAATGTCGGCGGAGAAAGATTTTTATTTGGAAAATATGCGAAAAATGTGTTATAAAGTAAATTTAAATAATTGAATACAGAGATATATTAACTGAATTATATTAGTTTTAGGTGATATTATGAAAGTGGTTGTAGATGCTTCTAATGTGGCATTTAGTGTTAAAAATGAAATGGGACAACCCCAAATGTCTAATATACTTGTAGCTGTTAAAGCACTAGAGGAAGGGGAAGATGAGTTTGTAATTATAGCTGATGCATCACTTCGTCATGATATTGATGATAAAGAAACATTTTTGAAATTATTGGAAAGTGATAATGTAGAAGAAGTTCCAGCAGGTAATGATGCAGATCATTTCATTTTGGATATTGCTTCACGTGAAAACGCAAAAGTTTTATCCAATGATAAATTCAGAGATTATGCTGCCGAATTTAGGAATATTTCTTCTATGAGGATTCCATTTATAATTGAAAATGATAGACTCACATTTGGTAAACCTAAGAAAGTTAAAAAAGATAAGAATATCCTTCAGAACATATGTGATGAAATTATAAAAGAATTAAAATTTAAAAAATGGGAAATTTATACTGGTAAGGAAGGTTTGGAAATTTCTCCATTGAATATTGCTAAACAGGCTATTATTCGTATTGATAATGAGAATAACACTGAATCTAGACTTGAAAACATCTTTGCTAAAATTCCAATGTTTAATAAAATTGTGGAAATGGTTGATGATGTTGAAATAGCCGCACCTTATGTGATTTTTGTATTGGTGCATCCTAAAGATTATAAAATTGCTGTTAAGAATGCAGGGAATATTTCAGTTACTGTTGCGGATAGATTAGGTCTTGAAAAAAAACCGCTGATTGCAGTTAGAAATGATTTATTTATTAAACCAGGTACTTTTGAATTGAACATCCTGTTGGCTGATGAGGTAACTGAGTATGCACCATATAATATTTCAGTTCGTGTATGTAGCAGTGATGAAATATTTATTAAAAAGAATTCAAGGAATATTGCAAGTACAATAGCTGGAAGACTTGGATCTTGGAAATTCCCATTTGTTTCAGTAAAACCAGATATGCTTTTAGAAAAACCTGGTGATTTCGAAATAGATCTTGAGAAGGGAGGAGGTTTAGATGGTTAATTTGTTAACTAAATCTTTAATTAAGTTAACCACTAATTTAAATCCAATTTCTATTGGAACCAAATTTTTCCCAACAAATTCTCTTGAAACTGAATATGTTGAGTTATTCAATTATACTCAAACTATTCTCTTTGAACTTGATAAGGCAGAAATAACATCAGATTCCATTCTAGAAAATTTAATTCGTGATGTTGGTGGTGAAAACCTTCCAAAGGATTATAATTTTTATGAATTGACTCCTGCTGAAGACAAAATTGAGGAATATGCTTTAGTAAGTAATATTATCATGGGTAATGATCGTTATTTTTACATTGAGCTTCAAAATCCGTCTAATTTGATTAATGTTTTTGTAAAAATAATTGAAAATGAAAAAGGGGAAGTTGTAGAAAAAACTGCTACAGAATTAGTTGCTAAAATGTTAAGTAAAAATGATGCAATTCGTGTAGCTATTGAATTAATTGGTATTGGATTATCTGAAGGAATTCAAGTGATTTCTGCTGTTGGAATGACTGGTGCAGCATCTATTGAAAGAGCTATTCATTATACTCAAAATGTAGGTAGCTTTCCAGGTATTGCATTTACTAAATTAGGTGGTGAATATGCACTTGTTTTTGATTCTCCATTTTTACTTCAAGAATCAAGACCAATGAATCTGGAAAATTATTTATTCATTGATTTAATTGATTCTACTAAGTTTATAGATAAAAATGGTCGTAATAAACTCGTTGATTTGATGACTGGTATTAAAAATTTCATTGAACAAGAATGTGATGGTGAATTAGAAGGTTATCGTGAAGGAGGGGATGATTTTATTGCAAGATTCCCATCTAAAGACTTAGCGATACGTGCAGGACTTGATGCTGCATGGTTTGCACTTGATAATGGTGCTAAAATAAGGGCTGGAGTAGGTAGAAGTAGAAGAGAAGCAGGTGAAAGAGCACAACTTGTTGATGATTTAAAATCAACTTCTCCATTGTCTTTAGTAGTATTTGAATTAGCAAATGGATTATATGCATATAATATTCCATCTGAATTTACAAGAACTTTAATCAATTTAATAGAAAATGAAAAGGCAAAATTGATTGGTGTTTTTGCATTTGTGTTTATATTTACATTTTTGATGTCAATTTTGGGACTTGGGATGTTTAGTTTCGTAGGTATTATAATAGCTTTAATTTATGCATTTGTAGCTTAATAAATAGAGAAGTGAGGTAATATGAGAAGAAAAGAAGATGATAAGAGGGTTTTATTTTCTCCAAATAGTAATCGTTCAAGGAGATCAAATAAAAGAAAAAGACCTCAATTTAAACCTAGATCCCAATCACGTAAACCGCGAAAATGGGGTAATATTACTGTATTTCTTATTATTTTAGCTTTAATTGCATTTGTCTTAGGTGTAGGAAGTGGAATATCATTAACATTTGAAAATGATAATGGTCCTCAGTGGGAAAATGTCACAGAAGAAATGACCACCAATTTAAGTGATGTTGAGAACTTCACTTATGATTCTGAAGTGGATAATGTTGATTATAATAGTAATGATACTTTAACTGAACTGAATGTTACGGTTGAACCATCGTATTAATTATTTTTTGTGAGTTTTATGGAGTTTATTAAAAATTTAAATGGAGGATTTTCTGTTATAGAAAATCTTAAAGTATCTGGAGCACGTGAAGGTAAATTTGGTGTTACAATTATTTATTCACCAAACAGTACTGCATCTGCAGTTTTTACTTCTAATAAGGTAGTTGCAGCTCCAGTTAAATATACTAAAAATGTACTTAAAAAAGGAATTATTTCTGCCGTTTTTGTAAATAGTGGTAATGCTAATTGTTTTACAGGTAAAAAAGGTTTCAAAGATTGTGAAACATTAGTTGAATTAGTATCTAATGATTTAAAAGTACCTAAAGATGAAATTGCTATTTCTTCAACAGGTGTTATTGGTCGTGAAATGCCTATAGATATTATTTCTAAAGTTGCTTATGAATCATTTTCAAAATTAGGAAATCAACCTGAAAATTCTCTAGCTGCTGCAAAAGCTATAATGACAACTGATACATTCCCAAAAGAATGTGCGGTTGAAGTTACATTAACAAGTGGTGAAAAAGTTAAAATTGCAGGCATTACCAAAGGAAGTGGAATGATTGCTCCGAATATGGGAACAATGTTGTCATTTATTGTGACTGACGCAGTAATTCCATCTGATGAAATTAAAAAAGCATTAAAAAAATCTGCAGATATCAGTTTTAACATGATTGTTGTTGATGGTGACGAAAGTACCAATGACACATGTTTGATGATGGCAAATGGAGCATCTAATGTTGAAGTTGTAAAAGATAGCGAGTTAGACCCTAATTTCCAGGAAGCTTTGAATTATCTATGTATTGATTTAGCTAAAAAAATGGCTCGTGATGGTGAAGGTGCTACTAAATTCATTGAAGCTAATGTTTGCGGTGCAAAAAATGAAAATGATGCGAAATTAGCTGCAAAATCAATTATATCCTCAAGTTTATTTAAATCTGCAGTATTTGGTGGAGATCCAAACTGGGGAAGAATAGTATCTGCAATAGGTTATTCTGGATGTGATTTGAATCCGGATATTGTAACAATAGCTATTGCAAATGATGCAGATGAAGTAGATCTTGTTCGTGATGGTGAAATTTTAGCATTTGAAGATACACCAAATCTTAAAAGAGCTGAAAAGGTGATGCAGTCAGAAAATGTTAAAGTTAATATTGAGATGAATTTGGGTGATGGTGAAGCGACAGCTTGGGGTTGTGATTTAACATATGATTATGTTAAAATTAATGCTGAGTATACTACATAAAGAAAACCTTTAAATATTTTAAAAACAAATATTTTTATGTTATAGAT
>NZ_JBNMGD010000088.1:0-2005 GCF_050872065.1 Methanobrevibacter sp. | reverse complement strand
CGTTCCCTTATCTGAGTTTCTAACGATATTCAATATTTGGCTCTTTAATTGTGGTTTTAGATTTTTGATATCAGAAATGGATATTTCTCCTGTTGCTATTTTCGCTGCGTATTCATTAGCAATATTGGATAAATCACTTCCTATATTTTTAATGATTCGTTTTCCATCAGATTTGAACCATCCTCTAAACTTATTACCAATTCTTCTGAACCAATCACCTACTCTTCCATGATAATTGTTTCCATCCATGGCTGCTTCAGAACCAAATGAATTTAATCTCAATTTTTCAAGATTAAATCTATTCTTGTAATCCAGAATTAACTGGTTCTTGTATTCATAATCAGCAAGTTCAGCAGGATATGTTTGAACAAATGGTTTCAAATTTAGATCATCAAATGTAGCAAATTCAGCAATTTCTTCACCTGGATTATTAATTCCATGTGCTTGAACTGAATTTTCCATTTGATACAATCCATTAATGAACTTCTTAAACTTATTTCGTTTCATGGTAGAATTACTGTTAATTATATCCTTGTGTTTCTCATAATTATCCTTTCCAAGTGTTGAATATGCGTACGTATTATTTGAATGTGATCTGTTTTCCTTAATTATATTTCTTAATCCATTAATTCCCTTACCAATTAAGTTTGTAATTGGAGAAAATAATCCTGGAACGAAAGATCCTAATCCATGTCCATTACCACAATAAGAATTTATATTATTCATCTGAAATCTAATATCTAAATCTTCACTATAAGGATTAACTATATCTATACCTCCTTCCTTAAACACTAGGAAGGATAATGATTGACAGCAACAAAACATCGTTGAACTATCATAATTATTTTGAGATAAATTGAAATCATATTTTGCTCCTGCCAATTCAGTTTGATAAGAACTATAACAATTTTTATATTTGAAGTTAATTAATGATGTAAAGTAATCTGCTGAATATCCTAATTGATTTGTTGGTGCAAACTTATAAAACTGTAAATAACTTCCAAACATATTATTATCAACAACCTTCTCAGGAAGATCACCTTTCTTAATATTTTTGAATCCAATCATCATAGCAATAAATCTCTTTACTGTTTTATCACCACTTACTTCCGATACTGATGCCTTAATAGTCCCCTCATTGGTAACATCTACTGATGTTGAGCTATTACTTACTACAGTACCACCTGTAAAATTAAATTTATTTTTAGGATCTGTACTATCACAATAGAAATTAATCTGCTTATTAGTATATATATTACTTGATGTTGAATTATTCTTAATAAACACAAATCCATACATAGTTTTTGTATGACTCACTTTATCTATTTCTGATTGAGATGTAATACTTGAATCTACACTTCTATATTTTTTTGTTACAATTTCTCTGTTTAATATTTTAAAATCAACTGGTGTATAAGTACTGGAACCTGAAGTCACATCTTTAAATCCATCATTTGTATCATTTAAGCTAATTGTTAATTTGAAACTTACCTTAACCCATAGATCATTATCTGTATATTTCGTTAAATAATCATGAGTTATTGAATCATCAAATCTTTCTAAGTTCTTAAATGTTTGAGTTCCAAATCCATTTAATAGATCTTGATACATATCAGTATCTCCATCATAAGTAGGATCTACATGAGTTCCTTCATTAGCAAGCTTCCATAGTTCAGAAGCATTAACTTCTATATCTGAAATTTTCGGTTTATCATAAACAACATGAGAGTGTTCATGAGCAGATAATATAATTACATTATATAGATTATGAACTTCTGAAGAGAAATTAATTACTGATTGAATTGTATTTCCTGTAGTATTGGGTCCAAAATCACCATCTTGTGCATCAATTCTAGTGTTTATATAGGGTCTAAACCATCCTCCATTAGCAATTACATTATTTATTTCAATTTTCTCTTCTTCTGTTGGATAATGACCTGGAACAACTATTCTAAATCCTTCTTTTATTTGATATTTATCTCCTTCTGCTGAAGAACAAGTAAGG
>NZ_JBNMGD010000012.1:0-35225 GCF_050872065.1 Methanobrevibacter sp. | reverse complement strand
ATTTAAATGAGTTTTTGACTTTTTAAAGTTTTAAAAACATTTATATAATATTAAATTATAAATGTTTATCCACTCATTATGAAATACTATATTTTAGTATACTCATTTTTTAGTATAAAATTTTCGTAATGAGAACCAAGAGGTGGAAAAATATCGATAAAAAATAGAGCTTTATTTATATCTATTGTGTTAATGTTCTTTTTAGTTTTAGGAGCAGTTAGCGCAACAGAATCAAATAATGCTTTAAATACAGAAGATTCAAATTTAATGACTGATAATGTGAATTCATTATCTGTTGAAAATGAATTAGAAGTTTCTAACGAGGATTCTATCTCAAAGACTAATTTAGTTAATTCTCATGATGATAATTTGAACAATTATTCTAATAGCAATGTTTCAAATAGCTATGAGAATAATTCTGGAAATGTTCAATCTTCTAATGATAATGAAACAGATAATACTAACTCTATTCAAAGTAAAGTTTCATCTGTTTCTAAGGATGGTAAGTTAGCTGCTAGTCCTAAAAAGGTATCCACAAAAGTTGATGTAATTGATACTCATTATTCAAAATCAGCTACATATTTCAAAGTAACTTTGAAGGATGCTAATGGTAATCCTATCAGCAATCAAAAAGTTTCTTTTAAAGTTAATGGAGTGACTTACACTGCTATTACCGATAAGAATGGTATTGCATCAGTTAAAACTAAGACTTTGTCCATAGGATCATACACTGTTGCAATTGGATATTCTGGTAATTCTAATTATGCAGATGTATCTCTTTCAAAGAAAGTTAAAGTATTATCATCCGTTACTGGAAGTGATATTACTAAATATTATGGACCTGTTGTCCAATATTCAGTAAAATTTTGGAAAAATTATGATGCATTAGCAAATACAAAAGTATCATTTAAAGTTAATGGGATAACTTATACTAAAACTACTGATAAAAATGGAATTGCTAAATTACCAGTTAATATAGCACCTGGGAAATATGTTATTACTACAGTTAATCCGTATTCTGGTGAAAAATTATCTAATAATTGTATTTCATTAAAAGATGCTACCACTTTGACTCATGGATCAAGTACTACTTATATTGTTCCTAATAAGAAATATTCATTTACTGTAACTTTAAAATCCAAACATGGTATTTTGATTAGCGGTAAGAATATAGTATTCAAATATTTGAATAAAAAAGTAACTGTTAAGACTAATTCAAATGGAAAAGCTACTTTGTCTCTTCCTGCTTTGTCTAAAGGTACTTATTCTATTAGTTATTCCTATTCAGGAGATAAATATTATTCAGGTTCATCTGAATCTGGAAAGTTGTATGTTCAAAATCCAACTACAAAACTCACATCTTCAAAATTGAATATGCAATATAATGATGGATCTAAATTTGCAGTTAAATTAACAAAAAGTGGTAAAGTTTTAGTTAATAAAAATGTAAAAATAACTTTTAATGGAAAATCTTATACTGTTAAAACTAATTCAAAAGGTATTGCTTATTTGACTGTTCCTACAGTGAAACCAGCTACTTATACAATTAAATATGAGTATTTAACTCCGAGTTATTTCGATTATTGCCAGGGATCAAATAAAATTGTTGTTTCTAAACAAACTGCTAAAGTATCAGCAGGGGATTTAGTAATGAACTATAAAGATGGATCTGTTTATAAAGTTGTTGTAAAAGATAAATTCGGAAAAGCTCTTAAAAATGTTAAAGTTAATTTCTTAATCAATGGAAAAACTTACACTCATAACACTGATTCAAAAGGAGTAGCTACACAGGCAATTGGATTAAGTATTGGTTATTATTCAGTTAAAACAAGTATTTCCAACAGTTATTATACACATGGTACTATATCTAAACATATATCAGTTAAGGGAACTAAATTTGTAGGTGAAAATCTTAATGCGGTAGCTGGTAAAACCGTATATTATTCAGTAAAATTGTTAGATTACAAAAATAATCCGATTAAGAATACTAAGGTTAGTTTTACTCTAGATGGTAAAAAATATACTGCTACAACTAGTTCATCTGGTATTGCTAAAGCGAATTTAGGTGTTTTATCTAAAGGTACTCATACTATTAAATATTCACAGGGATCTTATTCAGGTTCATCTAAAATATCTGTTATTGATGCAGTAACAATTAGTGATGTTATTAAAGCATCTAAAAATGTAGAGAATTTTATTCAAAAAAATCATAGATTACCTGCTACAGTTAAAATTGGTGAAATTACTTATTCAACTAATCAATATTTGTATTTTGCTTCAAAAGCTATTGTAAATTTAAAATCTAATATTAAATCTGCAATACCTGTTAAAAATATTGGTGGTCCAAGTAGTCCTTCATCAACATATGCTAAGGGTAATTTGTATGATTATTTAGCTGTTGCAAAAAGTGTAGTGAAAACTGCTGACTCTAAAGGTAGTGTTCCTAATACTGTTAGTTCTAAGATTGGAACTATTGGTTATAACAGTCTGGTTGATGCTTTTGCTCGTGTTATCGCATTTTATGGTGACGATAATAGAATGCCTTCTTATGTGGGAATAAAATCAATTAGTGCAACTAGTTCAAATGGTGGTTTGAATTCGGATAATACTATTTCAAACTTAAAGCCATACTTAGCAGCATCAGCTAATTGTCAAGTTGATAATGCTAAAATTAAACAGTTAGTTAATACATTGACTAAGGGATTAAAAACTACAAAGGATAAAGCAACTGCAATTTTCAACTATGTAAGGGATAAAATTTCATATTCTTTCTATTATGATACAAAACATGGGGCTGTCGGTACATTAAATGCTAAGTCAGGAAATTGTGTTGATCATTCTCATTTGCTTGTAGCTATGTTTAGAACTGCAGATATTGAAGCTAGATATGTCCATGGAACATGTACTTTTTCTAGTGGAAGTACTTATGGGCATGTTTGGACCCAAGTATTAATTGATGGTGTTTGGACTGTTGCCGATGCAACAAGTTCTAGAAACTCGTTAGGAAAAATAGCTAATTGGAATACTAAGTCTTACAAACTTAACGGATACTATTCTAGTCTCCCATTCTAATTAACTTTTTTTTATTTTTTTTTTAAAATTTCTTTTTTTTTGTATTGCTATCATTTTTTATAATAGTTCTAATAAATAGTTATTTAGCAAACTATTAGGACAATATTATGAAATCTAAGAAATATAGTAAAGTGGCTGTTGGTGGAACTTTTGATAAATTCCATGATGGGCACAAAAAATTATTATCTGCTGCTTTTGAATTAGGTGACCACGTGGAGATTGGTGTTACTTCTGATGCTTTTGGCGGGTTAAAAGGAGATATTGATTCTTGTAAAGTAAGAATGAGTAATCTTAAAGCCTTCTTTTCAGATAAATCAGATTTTGTTGTAATTCCATTAAATGATCCATATGGAACTACAATATATGATGATGATTTTGAAGCTATTGTTGTTAGTGAGGAGACTGAACCTACTGCAGTTGAAATTAATAAAATTAGAGTTTCTAAAGGTATGGAACCTCTCGATATTGTCATAGTAAGTTTTGTGCTAGCTTATGATGGAATTCCCATATCTTCCACACGAATTAGGCGTGGTGAGATTAATCAAGAGGGAAATGTTGTTGAATAATCCAAAAAATATCGATATGTTTATTAATACAGTTCGATAAATAATTAATTACATAAATTATTTTATGTATATTTTTGAGGTGATTATATGGCAGTAAAAATTGATTCTGATTTATGTGGACATATTCAAGATTGTCCTGTACAAGGATTATGCATTAAACTTTGTGAGCAAGGTGCAATCATAGAAAAAGATGGCGATGTATGTATCGTTCCTGAAAATTGTGATGATTGTGATCTCTGCATTCAAAACTGTCCAAATCAAGCTATATCTAAAGCATGAGGGATATAAATGTTTAATATAGAAAGAGATGGTGAAGAACACCGTAGTTTATCATATAATGATGGATATTGTGTTGGTTGTGGAATTTGTGCGGATGTTTGTCCAACTTCCTCTTTAAGATTAGGACCTATAGTTCCAGTAGCTCGTGGATTAATTGAAATGGATTTAGTTTCTATTAAAAAAGATTCCTGTGTGTTCTGTGGATTATGTTCAGTTGCTTGTCCATTTGATGCATTATCTTTGCTTGTTGATGGTGAAGATATTAAAAACATGGATTCTTATCCTGTCTGGAATAAAGGAACTGCTGTTGATGATGGGGAATGTATATACTGTGGTAAATGTCACAATGTATGTCCTAGCGATGCAATAATCTTTGAAAGGAAACTTCCAAATCCTGTAGATTTAGTCAGAGGGGAAATTGATATAAATAAAGATGAGTGTATATATTGTTCTTTTTGTGCAGACATGTGTCCTGCTGAAGCAATTATAATTAAAAATATTCCTTCTTCTGATGGTAATTTAAATTGGTCTATTGAAGTAGATGATTCTAAATGTATTTTCTGTGGTATTTGTAAGAGAATTTGTCCTGAAAATGCTATTAAGCAAATATGTTCTACTTGTATGTTAATTGAGGAGATTGAAGTTCCAGAAATTACTGGTAACGTAATGATTTTAGATAATTCATGCGTATACTGTTCATGGTGTTCTGAAGTTTGTCCAGTTGATGCAATTGATATAACTAAACCATTTGATGGAAAATTAGAATTGGTTGAAAGTGAAGAAAAAATCTGTAAAGGTGATTCTTGCCATGCTTGTATGGATGTTTGTCCATGTAATGCAGTTTCAATTGTTGATGGAAAATCTGTAACTGATTTATCTTTCTGTAATTTATGTGGGGCTTGTGTAAAAGCATGTTCACAAAATATTAGAATTTTAACAAGAACTGGTTTGAATTTAGAAAATATCCATTCTGAATCTTGGAATGAAATCTTAAATTCAACTTTAGTTGGAAAATAGAGAGGTTTACTCTCTATTTATATTTTATTTATTAAAAAATTTCTTTCTGTTTTTAGCAAATTTTGTATATTTGTTTGTGATTTTTCGGTTATATTTGATATATAACTTCCTACAAGGAGTACAATAACAATTAATCCGCCAACGATTAAAAGTAATTCAGCACTTCCCTGTCCTTTGTTATCAATTTTTTTTCTAAACATGGGTGCGGTTGTCGAGTATGGTGTTTCTAACATCAATGATATCATCTTTAGCTTTTAGGCTGACATCACTTGTTTCCATGTATGATCTATATATTGTTAATGCAAGCAATGCAATTACAAGAACGCCTCCAAAAAGCAATATATATTCTGCTGCACCTTGTCCTGAATTTTCTTTGATGAGTTGTTTCATATTCTTCATGTTTTTTCACCAGTATTAAATTAGATTTTTTACTATATTAATATTACTATATTATAAAAAAGTAATACTAATTTCTTTTTTTAATCTTTATCTATCTATTTTCGTGTTTTTTTCCATTAGATTTATAAATAGTTATTTAGATAATTATATAATAGTTAAAAATAGAGTGATTAAAAATTTATAAGGGTGAAAACGTGGGAAATACAATAAAATTAGTTTCAGGTTTTATTTTATTAGTGATTGGTGTTCTCATGGCTTATGAGACAACGGTCTATAATTTATTAGATATTTTATTAATTGTTGCTATACTTATTGCAATCATTGGGGCATTTATGATTGTTAGTTATTTTGTTGAATCTAATGCTAATAAGACAGCAAATAACATTAAAGAGTTTTTAGAGTCTAGAGAAAGGAATTCAAGTTTTGATAGGAAAAATTCCACTAATGAGGGACCTTTAAAAATTCGTCATGATTATGATGATTTTGATGATGTGGAATATGAAGATTTAGTCCTTGAAGATTATGCTGAATCTACTAATAATGGATATTATAGTCGTTCTTTAGAAGATAATCCTAAGGAAGTATTGAAAACAGTTCCAAGACAAGAAAAAGAATTGGATTTGGATAAAAAATTAGTTTTCACTCCAAATTATGAGAGACCATTAAAAGTTACTAGGTCTCCTAAAAAACGTCAATCTGATTATTTTGAACAGGAAACACCTTCAATCATTGTTGAAAATGATAAAACAGAGGAAATTGAACGTGCTTTAGAAGAACCAACTCCAGTTGAAAAAGTAGATGAAATTCCTACATTATCTGCTCGCGAAGTTACTCAACCTAGAGACATTAAAATTGATATTAATGACCCTGAAAGTTTACCTATACCAAAATCACTTAATAGTCATATAATCTGTAATGATTCTGTAATAACTTCCCAGGAAGCTTTTGATCAATTAGCAGTTCATATTAATAAAGAAATTATGTTGGAAATTCCTTCTTTAAATGTATTGTCCGACAGATTCTTATCTCATGTTCCTACAAGCTATTCAAGAATAATCATTAATGAATTTGATACATCTGATATGTCTTACATGTTCTTAATTTCATCTCTTTTAAAACAAGGTGTTCATATTAAGACTGTTCCTAAGGTTCATACAATTAATTTAATCACTGATGATTCTTATGCTATGATTATCTCTGAAGGCCAAAGGGATATGGAATATGGTGCGATATATGATGATAGGAGTTCTATTTCAAATATTCGTGCCAGTTTTGAAAAAACTTGGAATATTGCATCTAATTTAGATGAAAATATTGTTATTGGTTCTAATGGAGTGTCTATGTAATGGAAATAAGATGGTTAGGTCATTCAGCATTTGAAATAATTAGTGATGATAATGTTAGGATTTTAATAGATCCTTTCATTAGTAATAATCCTGCTTGTCAGGTTCCTGTAGAAGAATTAAATCCAGATATTATCTTACTTACTCATGGGCATTCTGATCATTTTGGTGATGCTTTAGAAATATCAAATACTACTAATGCTCCTATTGCATGTATTCATGAAATTTCACTTTTTTTAGCTAAACAAGGAATTAGGAACATTAGTGTTAACATTGGTGGTTCTTTTATCTATAGAAATATTAAATTCACCATGCTTGAGGCTAAACATTCCTCTGATATTGATATTGTTGAGGAAACTGTTCCTGGTGGAACTGCTGCAAGCTTTTTAATAACCTTTGAAGATGGGACTACAATATATCACTGTGGTGATACTGGATTATTTGGTGACATGAAAGATGTTATTGGTGCAATATATAAACCTGATGTGGTAATGGTGCCTATTGGGGATAAATTCACTATGGGTCCTTTTGAAGCAGCATTAGCTTCTATGTGGATGAACCCAAAAGTGGTTATTCCAATGCATTATAATACATTTCCAGCAATAGAACAGGATCCTGCAATTTTTGCTAATTTTGTAAGTCAATTTAATCCTAATATTGATATTGTGGTTATGAATTCTAATGAATATTTTGAATATAATCCTGAAGATTATCAGGATTAATTTTTCTCATATTTTTTTCTTAAATGATATTCTTCGTCGATATCACATTTTCCGGATGGTAACACTCTTATGATATCGTCAAGTGTTAATAAATCATCTTCATTAATTTTCTTTAATATTTTTTTAGCTATTGCTTCTTTTTTTGTAAATCCTGGTTTTAATACAACATAATTATCACAGTGTGCTTCAAGTGATTCAACTGGACCTGCCATTATTCTTTTACCTTCATAGTCAACAATTCCAATAGCTAATTTTACTCTTGCACCTCTGATATAATTACGATGACCTCTTATTACAAATGATCCTTTGGCTAAAAATTCCCCTGCTTCCGGTGTTTTTGTAACTTGGTCCGGATGAACCCAATATACATCCTGTGATGTGAAGCCCATTGACCAAGCAGATGAAAATGCTGCTGCAAACTCTCCAGATTCTTTAATGATATTCTCATTTAATTCATTACCATTTAATTTTATTGCAGTTGAACTTGCACCATGTATATCTGCGTGTAAGTATATGTCATTTGGTTCTAAATATTTTTTAACAACCATTTCATTACTGTTAGCATCACGTCCACCAACAACTAATATGTTATCAGAGCTAATGAACCATCTAAGCTTTTCATACCATTTCAAATTTTTTTTAACTCTTTTTTTAGGTACTGCAACATGCTCCATTGCCATATCTTTTTTAGACTTGATATCTTCAAGTTGTTTTTTAGTATTTTCAATAGCTATTAACGCACCTTTTGTTTTTCTTTTTGCTTTTTTAGCTTTTTCATAGTATATTTCAGCATTTTCAGGAATTGTTAATTTAGGATTTATATTTAATGTTGTATCATTTATATTAAGTGTTAAAACACCCATCTTATCAATTGATTCATAAATTTGAGCTTCTACCATTCCATCTTTTTTAGCTTTTTTAAGTGTTTTACCAATTTCCTTGAATGAGTAGTTGTTACTCCATGCAGTGTTTACAACATTTATGATGTTTTCAATTGTGGAGTAATTAGAATAGATTACTTCTCCTTTATGTTGACTTTCTTCAATGGTTCTTGTAAAATTATCAAGTGTTTCTTGTTGTAAACTTAATCTTTTTTCAAACTTCTTTACTTTTTTATTCCATGCAGCTTCTTTTACATTTTTTATGCTGCTGTTTACTTTTTTTGAATAAAATTCATCACAGGCTTCATTGAAAGTATTATAAGAAGTTTTTTCAAAATCAGCATATTTAACAAGATCTAATGGAACAACATCTTCTTTTGAATCTTTTTTTACAATTTGTGGTTTAATTAATCCGTTTTTAAGACTGTTAAACAAGTCATTTAGACTTTTATGGATTTCTTTAATTTGTGTGTCGGTTAATTGTGATGTTGGTGTATTTTTGTCTATTTCAATAACATTATTAGCTCTTTGAATAATTTCTTCTGCATATAAACTTCCAAGTCCATTCATTGCAAGTGTTCTTACAACATCGCTTTCAGTATTTTCAAACAATTCCTTTAGTTCTTCTTCAGTAATTGTGATAGGATTCATTCCCCTCTCTTCGGGGAATTTGTATTCTCGCTTAGAACTGATATCTCTTGCACTTAACTGTTTTCTTTTTAATGGTTGGATGATATTATTTTTATCATCTAAAAGAATTATATTTCCTTTATCAAATAATTCAACAATTATTGTGTAATATTTATCTTTTTTAACTTTAATTTCAATTACACGATCAAAATTATGTTGTTTAATGCTTTCAACATGCGCTCCTTTGATTCTTTTTCTTAAAAGCATGGGAAATGATGGTGGTGTAGTCGGATTTTCAAGAGGGTACTGACTAGTATGTATTCTAGAACCGCACTGCATTACTAAATCGATTCTACCAGTCCCAGGAACATGGAATCTCATTACTACAATATCATTTGTAGGTTGGAATGATTTATCTACTCTAGCACCACTTAATAAATTATTTAACTCATCACTTATTGTATAAATGTCTACATTGGACATGGATTTCATTGTTAACACCTTTTTTATCAATACTTTAATATATTATAACTTACTAAATTTATATTAATATATTTAATTTAACGGAGGATATCAATGGACACAACTATTAAAATCACAAGTATTCATATTGTTGCGGCTTTATTTGCTTCTCTTATTTCTGCTGGTTTAACTTTAGGTTGGTTTGGATTCAAAAATGATGTTTTCGCATTCTTCATTGCATTAATCATATTGTATTTCATTGGCCAAGCTTGTCAGAAAATGGCTGGCGATGAGATTTCTGGATTTTCCCAATGGTTATGGGATGGAATCGCACCATTCTATTTTGTATGGGTTATAGCATATACTCTTTTTACCATCTACTTATAAACCACCAAAGAATATCCATATAAATGCAATTAGTAATGCTGTAATCAACAATACTGGAGCTATAATTTTACTCACGGCAACTACTGAACTGATTGTTGAAATTAATTCAGTTGAATTTTTTGGTCCGAATGTGTTAAGATTTTCAATTTTTTCAGTTCCAGTTCCAACTTCTACTTTTTCTAAATCTTTTATTGCTTCTTTGATACTTATTTTAACATACTCTATGATTTCTGGTCTTTTTGAAATTCCAACAGGATTATATCCTCTTGAAAGTGTATTTACTGTATGAGTATCAGTTGTCATTACTTCGATTTCATCTATTTCCAAATCACTGACAGCATCAATAATTTCTTGTCTAAATCCCATTTCCATATTATTTGAGTCAAAAAGAACATATGCTGTTCTTTGATTGTCAACTTCAACAATCATTGTTTTTATACCACTATCCCCAATACCTTCATGTTTATCCAGAGTTTCCATTGTATCTTCATAGCAGCCTACTTTTACTTCGTGTTTTTCCTGGTTTGGATTGATTGTATCAATAACTTCAATTATTTGGAAAACTTCTGAATTTCCAGGTAAAATTTCTCCGCTTTCAGGAGTAAATGAATTATGACAATCTACAATTATTGAGTCTTTAACATTGCAATGGTTTCTACTTTGAGCCATCATGGTTAGTCCCACACCAAATTCAATATCATCAACTGCATCCGGAGCAAAAGTTGATAAAATGACCATACCTTCATTAAATAACTGAACACCAATTTTTGCTTTTTGAGAAGCATACCTTACAAATTTACTTGCATTTGAAGAGTATTCCACTTTTTCTAATCCTTTTCTTACGGATTTTTCAACTTTATCAATTTCAGATACTGCAATTGGGTTAAAATCATGTGTAGATGGTCCATGAGCAACCATTGTAAAATGATCAAATTTGTTCGCTAAAATGGTTGGCATATTTGATCCTCCAAGGTCCCCTAATGGTCCTGGATGAACGGAAGGTGATATGAATAATGCTTTTATTCCTTTTTCAGTTTTAAAACTAACAAATGTAACAATTGTATCAATAGCCTCACTCATGTTTTCAAATAATCCTTCAAGAGAATTTGAGCCTTCATTCATATGAGCAATGAATAGACTTAATAAATCCAAAACACCTATTCCCAAATTCTTCTTAAATGGGGATGCAATAACTTTGATAAATGCATATATTGCCATAACGAATATTATTGCAGCAATTATTGCTTTTATGGTAATCTGTAAAATAATAGGACCTAAAAAGCTTGTATCAATGAATAAAAATGTAACTAATGTATACATTGCTAAGATAAGTAATGGTTGAATTAAACCAGTAAATGCAGCGGTCATAAATCTAACTTTGGAGGTAGCCCAGAATACTAATGTGTTGAATCCATAGACCAAGACACAACCAAATAGCATTGAGTTTAAAAATAGGTTTAGTTGTAATATTTGAGAGATTATGCCTCCGATAATTATTATTATTCCAAGTATGGTCATTGAAAGAGCAGATAAAAACATTGAGTGTTTGATTTTCAAGTTAATTCCATGAACAATACTGATTGTTTGTTGATTCAATGCTCCACTCATGATGGATGAAATCCCAAATACAGTTAAGCCAAAGAGTCCTCCTGCAATAATATTTTCAAAAATACCAATTTCTGAATTCAAATCTATTAGATAATATGCACTTCCAATGATAAAACTGATAATAAGCATTCCTATTATTGAGAACTTAGCTTTTGGTAAGGTTTTAATATATTTGGACAATCCTGCAACACTACTCATACTTGACATAATAATTTATCCTCACTTTTTTATTAAATGCTCATATAAAAATTAGTCATAACAAATATATTAAATTTGTTAAAAATGAAAATAATACTTTAGTTAATAAAATAATTCTAAATTTATATTTAAATGAAGAGTATTTTAAAGAAATAAAAGAATTAAACATAAATGTGCTCAGTAGATTTAGTATGATATTAATTCTATTTATTACTCTTATTTTCAAAAAATAAACATAACATAATAACTTACATCTATTTTTTCAAAGGTGCGGCATTTTTAAAGGTTTTCATTGCTTTAATGGTAATATTTATATCAAATAATTAATAAAAATAAGTTATATTAAACGGAGGATGATAAATTGAATTTTATTGAAATTTTTAAAGATTCTTTAAAATACCCGACATTAGATTTTAAAAAACTTTTAATTTTAGGTATTTTAGTTATGGTTTGTGGAATTTTCACTTTTTTAGGAACTTCATCTACAAATGATAATGCTATGGCTATTTTAGCATTAATTTCTCTTATTATTACTTTGGTAGTTGATTTTGTTATTCAAGGTCATATTATAGATATTATTGGTGTTGGTATAACACAAAAAGATGAAATTCCAGCTATTAATTTTAAAGATGATTTTGTACTTGGGATTAAATCCTTTATTGTAGAAATTGTTTATTATATAATTCCTATAATACTAATTATTGCTCTTATTTTTTTAACTGGTGGTTTTGATTATCTTGTCACAATTTTAACTAATACAGATTTAAATAATATTGGGGATAATGTTGCTATTATTTTCGCGGGATCTATATTCTTCACTGTTGTAGTATCAGTTATTTTAGTTATTATATTTTCATTAGTTAGTATAGTTGCTTTTGGAAAATTAGGTAAAACTGGTAATTTAAAAGAAGCATGTTCTGTAGGTACAATTATTAGTGAAACTAAAAAAATTGGATTTTTAAACATGTTAGCTTATATTATTGTGTTAATGATAATAGATTTCATAATTTTACTAATTTCATCTATTATATCAATATTAATTCCACTTGTTGGATTTATTATTGCAGCACTTATTCTCATGCCTTATTTATTAATGTTTAATGCTCGTGCTATGGGTTTAATTTATTCTAAAGTATAAAACAAATTCTTTTAATTTACATGAAAAGTTGTGAAATTTAATAATCAATAGAAAAGGGCTTTTTAAAGCTTTTTTCTAATTTTTTTCTATTTTTATATGTATATTTTCTAAAAGACACATTTTTAAATCATGTGGTGGGAAATGTATTGTACTAGATGTAAGCGTAAAGGATTCAGTTTCCACTAGTTGGTTTTTATAATTTTAAATAGTTATTTTTATCTGAGTGATAAGTATATTCAACTTTATTATCACATGAAAGTAATTGTTGGATTCAAATTTCCTTGGCATATTCATCTAAAAATAATTGAATATCCTCAACAGAAATTTTATTTTCATAATTTGTAGAATCCCATTGAATTTCATCAAATAATTTTTGAACCTCCAAAAAGAAGTAGGAATAGGTTAAAAATTTATTAGTCAAAGAGATAATATAATGTGAGTATTTATTTTAATAATATTTATTTATATTAAAGTTTATAGTATTAATAATGATATAATGGTGGTATATTATTAATTTAGGCTTAAAACTTAATTAAAAAGGTGATATGTATGGAAAAAGAGATTATTGCAGCAATGATGGCTTCTACATTAAATATAGATAATATGTCTAGTGACAGATTAGAAGCTTTAACAAAAGGACATGGTATGTTAAATCTTGCAGCTATTTGTTCTGCAAACTCAATTGCAGAAGATGTATTGAGGGGAACTAATATAATGTTAACTGACGAAAATGTCGGTACACTTCCTATTGATGATATCTTGAGAAAAGCGATTGAAGCAGCAGAAGAATGTGGTGCAGATGCAGCAAATGCAGCTTTATTAAGCGCAGCATTATGTTATTTTGCAGGAACTAATGCACAAGCTGGTGTTCCAGCAGGAAACAGGAAATTAGGAGCTATGGCAAGAATGATTGCAGGTGTAGATCGCTGTGGTGTACTTGCTATTCCTACTCCAAAAGCAAATAATAGAATCTCAGGTTATGCTGCTGTAAGGGCGGTTTATGATGAAATATTCAATAATAATTTAACACCTATTGAAGGAGCTATACTTCCATTAGGTGTTGGAGGAGGTCCATTATATGGACATAATGCATTAGGAGAAGATATTGGTTTTTCAGAACTTGCTCGTAAAGGAGCATATGCAGGTACAAAAGGAATGTTAACTGCATATTCTAATGTAGGTATGCCCCCATGTCCAATAATTGCAGCTATTTTTGGTGTAGCAGCAATTTTAGAAATTGTTCATCCAGATTCTGAAGTTTCAGAGGAATATGGTGAATTTTTCGTAGCTAACAGTGCATATGTAGCAGGTTTAGGTGCTTGTGAAGCAGCAGGATTGCCTGAAAAATTACATATTAGGGGAACTGGAGAAGAATATGACACAGCTACAGTTGTAGGTGACTTTGGAGTAATTATGAAAGATATTGGTGGTCCAAGTGTAGTTGGTATGATGGCATTTGAAGAAATGCTTTCTGCATTTGAAGAATCATTGGATATTGGTGCAGGTTTTTCTGGAGGTCCATTACAACCACCTTTAGGTCATATGACTGCTGATGCAATACTTTCACTTAAAGTTTTACTTGCAAGCAATGGAGATGTTGATAAAGCAGCTGAAGCTATTAATAATGTAAAATCTAATTTCTATCTTGAACCAACAATAGCTAAAATAGCTACTAATACTATTGCTCGTAAATCTGAACAAGTTATGAGAGGACCAGTTACAAAAGCTATGATATTAGCAACTGAAGGTACATTAAGTGCTGAAACTCTTAGAATTGCTGAATTTACATATGAAAAACTTAATGAGGGCATGACTCTTAGAGAAATTACTAAAGCACTTGATGATGAAAAACTTAATAATGTTCAAACTGCAGCTTCTGGATTATTTAGTGAGATGATGGAAAAAGATATTCAAATTAATATTACTAATTATTCCGGAAGATCACGTAGGAAGGAAAATCCATTCTTAGATAATTATGCTGGTTTTGATACTAGAGCAGATGTAGAAGTTACTATTGATGGTGAAAAAATAGTATTTGAAGAATTTGCTAATAAAGTATTGCCTGATGCTGTAGTAAATAAAAATTCTGAAATTTTAGAAGTTATGCCTCTTGCAGCAGTCCCTATTACTGAATTACAATTATGTGGACACACTATTATTAATGTAATTGTTCCTGC
This sequence comes from Methanobrevibacter sp., assembly GCF_050872065.1. Taxonomy (GTDB): domain Archaea; phylum Methanobacteriota; class Methanobacteria; order Methanobacteriales; family Methanobacteriaceae; genus Methanocatella. The sequence goes on along the minus strand of NZ_JBNMGD010000012.1, from coordinate 20,346 downwards.
AGCAGTTGCAGGTGCAATGGGATATGCTGATGGAGATATTAAAGCTATTGCAAAAGAAGCAGTTCGTGGAGCTTATGTAACTTCTTCTATTCCTGGAGGAATGGAAAGAGCTCAAGATGTTGCAAAACGTGCTGCTGCTATAATGAAAGATTTATAGTGAAACATTTAAAAATTAAATAAGTTTGAATTATTTAAATAATTTCTCTTATTTTTTTTATTTTTAGGTGAAAATCATGTTAATAATGACTACAATTGATGATTTATCTCCTGAAGGCATTCCTTATATTATAGATAAAATAATTGATACTGGAGCTAAAAATGTCCATGTAATTAATGCTCTTACTAAAAAAGGACGAATGGAATATATTGTACTTGTTGATTTTGAGGAAAAATACTTTGATGACATTTCAAGTCTTTTAGCTTTAGAATTTGGCACAATTGGTATGAAAATATTTAAACATGAGCATAAAAAGTTTCCATATGAATTGATTGAGAAACAGGTTTTAATAAATATTAATAATTATTCTCTAGAATCTACTGTTAAAATTAAGTATTTATTTAATGATAATGAGAAGTTAATTTCATTGAAAGCAGAATATGAAGATTTGAAACTTCTGACGAAAAAATTAAATCAGAAAGGTTTTGATATTTCATTTTCTAAACTAAAAACTATTATTGAGGCAGAAGCTTATATAACACCAACTGATTCTAAATCAATTTTAATTAGCTTGTAATTTTTCTTTGGATTTCTTGCCATTTGAGTTAAAGCATTCAATCAGTATACAGTCTTTTAAAGAGTGTTGTTTAAAAATTAGAAATTGATAATATTTTAATGTATAATGGTTTTTCATTGATTTTAGAAATCATTGGTAAATTTCCTATTCTCAATGGAAATTTATTCATTAGAACATACCGTAATTTACATTTACATCAAAGTCGCACCATTCACCTCTTCCTTCAGGATATTCATTCACATTTCCGCAGGTAGGACATGTCCACACTCCACAACCACATCTGTCTTTAAAATCATCATTTATTTTTCCATATTTAGGACATTCCCGTATATTTTCACCGTTTAATATTCATATTATTTTTTTAGGCTTTCTTGTCATTATTTTTAGTTAATGCTGTTTTGATTACGCCAAATATTGTTTTAATGAAATACATTCCGTCTTGTCTGAATTGGCTTAAAAGATATTGTGGTCTTAGATAGAATTTTATAAATGCTTTAGTTTGCATTTTCCTTAAATCTTTTAGGGAACAGTCTGCGGTCTCTAAAATTGGGCTAATTAATGTGTATTTAGACCAATCTTTTACTTTAATTAAATTTTTCTCAAAGGATTCTTTATAAAATCTTGTTCCAGGATATGGTGTAGATAAACTGTAAATAGCATAATTCGGTTTAAGTTTATGGACAAATTTAATTGTTTTATTCATAATCTTTTTAGTGTCACCAGGCATGCCTAAGGCAACAGAAGCTATTGTTCTAATTCCTAATTTTCTTGACATTTTAAATGCATTTTCAATTTTTGGAACTGTAATTCCTTTATCCATTGAATCAAGCTGGTTTTGATCTACAGATTCTACACCCATAAAGACAGTAATACATCCAGATTCCTTCATGTTTTTAAGTACTTCTTCATCTAAAGTATCAACACGAGCAGTACAGCCCCACATAATCTCATAATCTTTTTGCTTAAGTTTATCACAAAATTCCATTAATCTTGATTTTTTTAATGTGAATGTATCATCCATGAATGCAATAGTATTAATATCATATTTTTCACGTAAAAAATCAATTTCAGATAAAATATTATCAACACTACGTTGTCTCATTTTTCTACCATGCATTGCAGCAGAAGAACAGAAGGAGCATTTCATAGGACATCCTCTTGTTGTAATCATAGTTGCCATGTGAGTGTCCATATCTAAAAGTTTATATTTATCCATAGGCATTAAATCAAAAGCTGGGAATGGAAGAGCATCCAAATCATAAATTAAATCAGCATCTGGATTTAAAACAATGTTGCCATCCTCTTTAAAGACAATTCCTCTAACTTCCCTTAAATCACCTTTATTTTCAATAGTTTTAACTAAATCACGAAGAACATATTCTCCCTCGCCACGAATAACAATATCAACAAAGTCATTTTTCAATGTTTCTTCAAAATCAAAAGTTGGATGATATCCTCCCATTACAATAATTGAATTAGGGAGCACTTCTTTTGCTATTTTAGCTGTTTCTAAAGCCTTATTTATTGTTGGTGTAAGTGCAGATATTGAAATGATGTCAGGACTTCTGTTTTTGATTTCTTCTGAAAATTCATTAAAATCCATATCCTCTGCAGAAGCATCAAGAATATTAACATCAATTCCATTATCTCGCAAAACTGCGGCTATATAACCAATACCTAAAGGTGGTGCAATAACACCCATGAATTTATATTTAGATGCAGTTTGTGGTGGATTAACTAAAGTCACTTTCATAATAAAACATCCAATAATTATAATATGTTAATTTTTGATTTCAAAATATAAATATGTTAATCAAATTTTAGTTTTTACATAAACTCAAACTCATCTGTCTATGATTGTTATGTTCCTGTTTACAAGCTAATTTTTGTTTTAAATGTTATATTCAAAACATTTTAAAAAAGGGTGAATAATTAGATGTTTTTTTTTAAGTTGGTAAATGATTAGTGAAAAGTTATATATGGCTTGTGTACAACAAGTGGTTTTATTATGAATTTTGAAAATATGAAATTTTCTCAATTAGGTACAAGGTCAATGAGTGGTAATGATTTTGAACTGAAAAATGATTATCTAAAAGCCATGACTATTGTAAATATTGATACCAAGATGGGGAGTTTATCAGCGAAGTTAATATGTATGAATGATAGATTTTTGTGTTCTAAAAATCGCAGAAGCTATTGGAATGAGTAACGAAGACAAGAAATATCTGAAGAAATGTTTCCAAAAAAACACTAGATGAAATAATTATCTACTTTTCTTTTTATATAATACTTAATTCTAGTTTTAATCATATGCTTTAGTGATATTCAACAACAGAAGTAAGATTATTTAGATGTTGAAATTACTTGCTTATTGAAATTGATAATGCATGGTTAAAATTACTAGCTAAACAGTCACATGAAAAACAAGAAGAAAATCCACTAATACATATAAAATAAATATTTTTTTAGTACTGTTATTATAATAAAATTTTAGAAAATATAAATTGTGGGATTATTTGAAAATATAACTATTAAAATTATGAATTAACCTATTTAATAGTTTCTTGAATATTTCTCTTTCATTTTCTGTGAAATTATAAACTAAATTCTTTTCCAAGTCTTTTTTAAAACTATTTATTTCCTCTACAGCTTTTTGGCCTTTAGTAGTTAATATGATAATATTATTTTTTTTATTATTATCATCATGAATTCTTTCAACAAATCCTTTATTTTCCAATTTATCAATAGATCTGGTTATTGTACTTTGATTTCTATGGAATAGCCTAGCTAAATCTTTTTGAATTACATTTTCATGATTATATATAAATTCTAAAGTCATATAATTATGAAAAGTTAAATCTAATTCATCAAATTTATCTAAACAAGCGATTTTAAAGCTTCTATCGATTATAGATATTAAAGAATCTAATGAATTATTATTTAACATCTCTTTATTAAACTGTGGTTTCATAATATTAAATCTAGTGTTTAATTATTTTTAAGTTTATCTAAATACCAATTAAAGTAGAAATAACTAAATATGGAAGATACAATCATCCAAGTATGATTCCTACATAAATTCCATAAACTCCGAAGTTTAATAGAATTCCCAATATATACGCAAAAATTGTTGATAATAAAAGATCTCTTAAAATAACTAAAGATAATGAAGTAAATCCTTTTTGTGCTGATTGAAACATTGCGGTTGATGAAAGACCAAGTGGAACAAATATTATATAAATTCCAAATAATCTTATGATATTTGCTATTAAGTAACCTAATGATTTATCTCCATTTAATAATGTGAATAAGTATGAAATTTGGTTTGCAAAAATAAATAGGATAATAGCTATTATGATTGAGATGGTTGTGGAAAATATAATTGAATATTTATATATGCTTTTAATTCTCTTATAATTTTCAGCTCCAAAATAATATTCGGAAATAGTTAAAATAGCTGCTTCAACTCCTATTGCAGGTATCATTCCTAAGGACAGTATTTTCTAAGATCCTGTAAATGCTGCAACATGGATGTCTCCACCAGCTACTATTAAATCATATTAACAAATATAAATAGAAAACTCATTACAAACCCTTCTAAAGTAGCTGGAATACTTAAAGATAGTATATTTTTTATATATTTCATATTAAATTTAAAATGAGACCATTTAGTTTGTAGGTATGTATCTTTCTTAACAAATAGCCAGTATATAACAACAATTGTTCCAATTAATGTGGATAGTATTGTTGCAGCACCAGCTCCCCAAATTCCAAAATTAAGGAAATATATTAAGAAGTAATCAAGAATTATATTCAAAACAAATCCAAAAATGGTAATATTTGATGCTTTTTTCATATCTCCTTCTGCTCTTAAAGATGAAATTGTTACAGTATTTAAAATTATTATAATACTTCCTGCAAATACTGTTTGAGCATAATCCATAGTAAGATCTATTACAGATTCTGCTCCCATGATAATTAATAGTTCTTTAAGACCAAAAAATGCAAATACAAAACAGATTATTGAAATTATAAGGGATATTAAAATCCCATGCCAAAAGACGTTATTTGCTTTTTCTTTTTCATTTGCTCCTATGTAATTGGACATTATGCTTATCATTCCTGTAATTAAACCTTGTCCGATTGATACAATCAGTATATAAACTGGAGGAAATATTCCAATTGCTGTTAATGCATTTGCACTGATCCCTGCTACGAATAGGGTGTCTATTATATTATATAAAGAAATAGAAACCATTGAAAGGGTTATTGAATATAAAAAAAGAATGGAAAAACATTATTAAAATTCGCAAAAGTAAATTATTTAATTAAAGGCGTGGGGTAGAGTTCCTCAAACTTTATTTTTTGAAATTTTAAATGAGAATAATATATTCTATATATTTTTTTAAGTAATGAAACTGGTAATTTTATTCAAACTGAAAAGTGTATGGCGTCCCTGTTTTGATTCAGGTTTTTGAGGAGGATAATCAGTTCATAAGCGAAAAAATTAAAGAGTTATATAATTTTATGATTTCTGAAGAATGGGTAGGTAATAACTCAACCATATAAATATGCTATTATCAACTTTTAGGGTTTGCTGTATTCTCATTAATCTTTCAGTTTTAAATATTACTTGAGGTAATATTCGTTTTAAACTAGGGTGAAGGGGTAATTTTACATAAACTTTAAATATGGAATGGTGAAATATTTAAAATTAGTCAGTATTTCATTGAACTTTTTTTTATAAATATAGAAAAAATATTAATAGGATGAAAGAATGTTAGAATTATCAGAAGATAGAATGGAATCAATTAAAACCATTAAAAAACTTACGGAATATAATGATTATAATCTTTATTCTATAGAAATAAAATATGATTATAATATCGATAAGGTAACTCCAATTGTCGAAGGAGAGATAAGTGATCAACAAATGATGGAATTAACCTTCGCAGATGCTCTTCCGGGAGTAGAATTGGAATTGGAAATTCCTAATTATGGATGTTCAGCATTTACAATGCCAAATGATGAAAAATTTTTATTTGGAAGGAACTATGATTTCTCTTTTGATTCATCAGCACTACTTGTAAGATGTAATCCTAAAAATGGATATAAATCAATAGGATTTGCAGCATTAAATCATATTTATAATAATGATCCCGAAATAAGCAGGGGAACAAAAGCATTATGTTTAATTTCACCATATATCTGTTTAGATGGGATTAATGAAAAGGGGCTTGGAATAGCTGTATTGACACAAACAAGCAAACCAACAATTCAAAAAACTGGGAAACCTATTTTATTAACGACTGTATTAATTAGATTAATTTTAGATAAAGCTAAAACAACAGAAGAAGCGATAAAATTAATCAAACAATATGATATTTTATCTACGAGTGGGAGGGATTATCATTTCTATATAACAGATAAGACTGGGGATGGTAGAGTAGTGGAATTTGATCCTGAAAAAGAAGAAAGACCAATGGTTGTTACTAAATTTAAAGCTGCAACAAATTTCTATGGAATGTATATTGATAAAGTAAAACCAAATAGAGTAAATGGAATATATGGAAAAGGAAAAGAAAGGTATGACTCCATAATGGATGTAATAAATAATGGTGGAAATGGAATAACTGATGTATGGAAAGCATTAAAAGCATCAGCACAAGACCCAAACCCTGAAGATATTGCAAGTAATACTCAATGGTCTATTGCATATGATTTAGACAAACTAGAATGTGAAATTGTATTAAGAAGGCATTGGGATGATATATTAAGGTTTAAATTAAATGAATAGTGTTAAATTAATTTTCAAGTGAGTTCTGGATATTACTTAAGATAATTTGATTTAAACCCAATGAAACGACTGAAGCAATAAAAACCTTAACTTTATTTCATTTGGTCATACTCTGAGTTAAACTTGGTGTTTTCTTCATTGCTGAATCAGGGTCTTCAATCAAATCTTCAATTTCTTTTATAGTCTCATCTCCTGTGAATTCTTTATTTAATTGGTTCTCGAAATATTTCTCCCAATCACTATTTTTTCGGACATATCCATTAATTTGTTTATGGAAATGTCCACTATATGTTTTTACAGCATGCAATTCTTCCCAATTTAGAATAATTTTTCCCTGTATTTTTATTTGTTTTTTCTCCAATATAGTTCCTGCGATTGTACGTGCTCCTCTAATATTTTGATTATCTAAAAAGAATGAGTCCATATCAATTTCAGGAACTGGATTTATATGTTTGAATAATAATTTTTCGTACTCATACGTTTAAAACGAATATTATCTTAAGTAATATTCAGAACTTATGGAAACATCAAATAAAAAAGATAGATATGATAAAGCTAGAAAAAGATATACTCTTAATGTTTTTGCAGATTTTAGACCAACAAAAAAACAATTGGAAAGAAATAAAAAAGCTAAACTATTAGAAGAAATGAATGATTTAGAAGGAGCTATAAACTTATATGAAATAAATGTTTCTGAAAAAGTTGGTAGTCCAACAACATATAAAAGATTATGTAATATATACGAAAGAACCAATAATTTATTTAAAATTACAGAAGTTTGTGATAATGCAATTCCAATCTTTATTTATTTAAATGATAAAAAAAATACAACCTATTTCTTAGAACTTAAATTAAGAATATTACAAACAATAGAAAATGAAATATACCGAAAATACGGATATAGTTCAGAATATTATAAATTAGTAACTCCTGAAGAAAATGATTATTTATATGAAAATTGTTGTGTTGATGATGCAAGAAAAATTATTCATAGGAAAATTGATGAATTAGAATCTAAAGCACATGCAGGACGTTCATTACGATATAATTTTTCTTTATGATATTATGTAACTGACTTTTCAGAACTGCTATTGGATAACGTGAAACAAAAATGATTTTGAAATTCATTGAATATCTAAAAGACAATGAATTGCTCAAGAACTAATATTTTAGAATAAGTATTTGTAAACTGGGGCGGATTAATAACAGATACATTAATACTCACCAATAGCTATTTGAAAACTCTTTTTAGAAATGCTTTCATATATATCCCAGTTTAAAACCCAAATCCAAAACCATTACTCCTTCCGTTAATGTTAATGTTAATGTTTTAAATTAATAACTATTGATATTGATTCAAGATATTAGAAACTTCTGTAAAGCATTTAACACCCAAAAAATATTTTCAAAATTGTAACATATGATGAATAATAAAGCAACATATACACTTTTTTATTAATTTAGATAAATGTACTACTTGTAATACACATATGTATATGTCCTTGTTCTTTTTTGGATTTTTAACTAAAAACTTCAAAATTCTCTTATTTTATATATAAATTAAACGTATATTTCTGTTTATAATATACGTAAAAAAAGAAAAGATACGAACTATTTATATATTAAATTAAATTACAAATTATAAAAAATATTTAAAAAAATATAGAACAAACATAATAAAAAAAATAAATATATACATCAATAAAATTCTGGCTGCTGACATTAACATCCACCATCACCAATTCAAAACTTAATTCCCGAAACCCCTGCACATTATATCCAAGTGCGAAATCCAAATCCAATTATAGAACCCCTATCGTTAATGTTAATGTCAATGAATTAAATTCAACTTAAAATAAATCTATCAATTTAATTAATAATAAAAACAATATTTTAATAGGTGAATATCATGGTTGATTCAGAAGTTGAAAGACTTTTAAGAGCAGGTAAAGCTGAAATTAAAATGGTCATTACTAAAAAATCCAATACCGCTTTAGCAAGTGCTGCACTATTTTTAACAACAGGAATTCTTGCAGGCGGAGCTAAAGAAGAACAAGAAGTTATAACTACAACTTTATTTCTCGAAGATGACAGATTAATAATTCAAAAACCAAGAAAAGTAATCAAGTTCAAAGATATTAAAAGTATAAACACGGAAACCATTCAAGGGATTACAGGAATTGAAATAGATATTGGTAAAAAAGAAAACATAGAATTTGCAAGTTATGAGTCTGCATTACCTACAGTTATTGGATTATTAATGAAATATACGGATTATGTTAAATAAATTATATTCTGGACTTTACTTCTTGAAGACTTATGTTTTCAATAGATATTAATTTAGCTGAGACATTTTCTAATTGTTTTAAAGTAAATGTTCCCATCTCTTTATAATCACCATTAACTAATCCTAATAAACGATAATCATCATCAAGTTTTTCTCCAGCTATTACATACCAATCCCAAAGTCCATTGGTAAAATGTGCTACAACTGGAGGATTATCTATTTCCTCAACTTCTTCAATAGTAGGTAATCTTATATTATTCTTTTCAAATATGTCAGCACTCATTGTAAGACCTATGAATTTAATTCTTTTCTAAAATTAATTTTGCATCTTGTCCGTCACCATAAATAGTTTTAAGAGTATATTCATCAGAACAACCATCATTTATCTTCTTTTGGATTTCTCCAAGTTTTTCAAATGAATCCATTAGTTCTCCATTAATAACAACATTAAATGTATAATCATCTATTTTAGAAACATCCACTCTTGGGTCTTCAGCTATTGTATTAATTATAGCATGTACATTTTCTAAATTTTCCATAAACATCTGCTCCTATAATGTTCTATAACGAATTGAATTCTTAATTTAATTATTCTTATATATCAGTTTAATTTTAAGTTAATTAATACTTTTTAATTGATCTCGTTAATTATTAATATGTTTGTTATAAATATATTAACTATTGGAGAAATTACTATGGATAAGACAGTTGTAGAATTATTTGCTGGAGTTGGTGGATTCCGCTGTGGATTCAATGAAGTAACATATAACGGCAATGAAGTTACTGAAAAAGATAATTGGGATTTTATCTGGGCTAACCAATGGGAACCATCCACTAAAACACAGGCAGCATTTGATTGCTATACTGAAAGATTCGGAGCATCTGAAAATCATGTATGTGAAGATATTGGCAAAGTTGACAAAACTACCATTCCAAATCACACATTACTTGTAGGAGGTTTTCCATGTCAGGATTATTCAGTGGCAAGGTCTTTATCCAATGAAAAAGGTATTGAAGGTAAGAAAGGAGTTCTCTGGTGGGAAATAGCCGAAGTCCTTGAAACCAAACAACCTCCATTTGTTTTACTTGAAAATGTAGATAGATTATTACGTTCACCATCAACTCAAAGAGGACGTGACTTTGGAATAATGTTAAGGTCATTTCTTGATAATGGATATGCAGTTGAATGGAGAGTAATTAATGCAGCAGAATATGGATTTCCTCAAAAAAGAAGAAGAGTATTCATTTATGCTTATCATAAATCTACCAATTACTTTAAAGACATGATAAAATATTCAGCAGAACAACTTGTGTATACTAACGGAATATTCGCTACAAATTTCCCAATTAAAGATACTCAATTAGAAAAAGGCAAATCAAGTATTTCTAAAGAAGACTATGAAGATATTGTTTCCGTTAGTGATGAGTTTGATTTTCATTTCTATAATGCAGGATGTATGATTAATGGTAATGTTTATACATATAAAGTTGAACCAAATTATTCTGGAGAGTTTACAACATTAGGAGACATCCTTGAAACTAATTTTGATGATAAATACATTATATCTGGTGAAAAACTTGAGAAATGGAAATACTTGAAAGGTTCTAAAAAACTTGAAAGGAAAAAACCAAATGGTGAAACCTATTGCTATTCAGAAGGAGCTATTGCATTTCCAGATCATTTAGATGCACCTGCAAGAACAATGCTCACAAGTGAAAGCACAACAAACAGAAGTTCACATATCATAGGAGTTAATGAAGAAAAAGACATATATAGAACATTAACACCAGTTGAAGCTGAAAGAATACAAATGTTTCCGGATAATTGGACTAATATAGAATCTAAAGCTATGACAGAAAGAAGAAGATATTTTATGATGGGTAATGCTTTAGTAGTAGGTATTGTTCAAAAGCTAGGAAAATATTTAGAAGGAGTAATTGAAAAAGAAGATTAAATATAATCCTCTTCATTGAGCTTATTAACTATATACAATCCTTTAACCCACATTTGTTGTCTATACATTTTTATTCCATTCAATGTCAATGGTTTCTCATCAGATGTGGAACTTGTTCCTCTAACGAATACATTTCCTTCAGAACTCTTAGGAAAGTTAGGAGCACTCATTATATTACCGCTTCTATTTTTACGAGGTTGTCCTTGGCTATCTAAGACAACAACATCCTCCAGATTATCATTAACTATTAAATCCTTAATTCTCTCCCAAGTATTCTTAACATCATTTTCAATAAAGCTACTTTCAAAAGTAAGCATTTTAAATCCTAAAAAGATATTATCTTTCATTTCAGCATCAGCTTCAGGCCTTTGGAATATTATAGATAAAAATCTATTGTTGTTAAAGTAATCATAGGTTTGTGAATCTTCAAATTCAATATCTTCAGTAAATTCATCAAAATCAATTGTAAACAGTTTCATATCTTCCTTTCGAAGTCCTCTCTCTGTTAATGTTAATGTTTTACCAATAATTCCTAATCTATTGAATAGTTTTATCTTTTGCATTTTCCTTGATGTTCCACCAAACATTTTAACAATAATCTGTTCTCCAATTGCTTTATTAATTCTATTAACCTTAATATCCAATAAATCAACAAGTTCATGGATTGGTTTATTTTTATATTGATCTGTCAACTCATGACAGGTTTCATAAATCTCAGAATAGGAAGTATATGTTTTAGGTAATTGCTCTAAAGATTCACCAAAGTGATCTTGAATGATAGATGACACCACACTTCTTTTTAATCTGAATCTTGGATTATGTGGCCATTTAGGAGCAGTATCAATATACATCAACTTAGGTCTTAATTCATGAGATATTCTTGGATATTCATCCTCATAATTCTCATAGTTATCCTGTAAGCAGGAAATAAAGTTTCTAACTATTGTCCAGTCATTTTTTAATATTTCTGTATCCTCTGAATTGAATTCATAAAATTGATAACCTTTAATTGGAAAGTCTGCATATCCTGCAGCTTTAACAGTGGTTGGTGAGTCATATAAATAATAAACAAATAATAAGTGAGCTAGTTTATGCCAAAAATTAGAATCATCAAATGTTTCATTAACGATAGTGTGAGGAGACACGGCCGTAATACTCATAGGTTCTTTAGCAACAAATTGAGTGTTATTTCTTATGTATTTAATACCAGTTGTTTTTAATTCTGTTTTAACACCATCAACATCCAAGTCAGGTTCTTGTCTAGTATCTGCAGGATATCCCAATACAGATTGTTCAATTACATGTCCAGCTATTCCAGTATATTTAGGATGTGTCTTTGTTATTTCAAAAACATTGTTCTTATCTACTTCACCTAATGTTTTATTAAGGCATTCATCAAGAATTTGTTCTAGCTCTTTTCTATTAAAAAAATGATAATTTGACATATGTATCCAAACATTATTTTGTTAAATCTAGTTTTGTAAATGTTATGATATAAACTATTAACATTAACATCCAACATTACCATTTCAAAACTTAATTCCTGAAACTCGTGCATATATATCCAAGTGTGAAAACCAAATCCAATTCCAGAACCCTTGCCGTTAATGTTAAAGCCATTCCATTAAATTAATAACTTAATAACAATCATCAACAAATTAAACTCTTGAATCCCTAATAAAACCAGTTGTAAAAAATCATTCAAAGAACCTGATAAAGTTACTTTTAAAAAAAATATATCATATTTGCCAGTATGATGTCTGTCTAGTAAGAAAATATAATTCCAGTAAGGAAATATCAATCGTTAATGTTAATGTCACTTTAACCCAACCATTAACTAACTTTTTAGTATATACCTATTGCGACTCGTTTCACTCGTCGCAACCTGTCCATCAGAGATGGGCAGCTTATTTTTCAAAATAACATAATATTTATATATCAACAAAAATATATTATGTAAATACATTATTAATGTAATTACATTATTAAACATACAGGAGGAAAATAACATGACAGACAATAAAATTGAAGAGCTTATTGAAAAACAAGTTCAAAGAGAAAACGCCATAAAAGAAGTTAAAGAAGACTACATTAACGATATTGAAACACAAAGAAAACAAATAACTGTTAAGCTATTCCCAAACACTCACAAGAAGTTAAAAGTTATTGCAGCTTCAAAAGATTCCAGTTTAGAAAAAGTTGCAACATCCATTATTGAAGATAAAGTTGCAGATATTGATATAGCCAAATATGTTGAAGATGCTTTTAAAGATGTTAATGAAGATGACTGGTTCAAAAGAAAAGATATAGACAATTCTACATATGATATTAACGATAAGCTATTAAATAAAGGCAATCCCAGAAAAAGAATTAATGTTAAAGTAGATCTTGAAACTCACATGAAGTTAAGAATCATTTCAGCTATTCAAGATAGATCCCTTGACAAGCTGGTTGGATCTGTTATTGAATATGAAATAGGTGAGGAAAATAACATTAACACTTCTGAATTGATGGATGAGATACTCAAATCAATTGAATAGTTTATATTAATGTTACTTTGTCTTTGGAAACATATTCTATTGTTTCTGTTGGTTCTTTTTCCACATCTATCTCTTCAAGTTCCACTTTTAAATATTGGTATATACAAACTATTTTCTACTTGCAATTTCATCAGCATTAATATATTCACTAATTGGTTTAACATAATTCATGAAAACACTTCTAAATCCATATCTCATTTTTCCAAAATACTCATCAGAATATTTAATCTTCTTTACCAATTCTTCTTTAGATTCAATGTCAAAGATACATTTAACTTTCTTATAATAACTTTCAGAAATTAATTTTTGATATAAATGCATGTACTTTGTTTCTTTGTAAATATATGTAAATGGGAACCAACCATCGGAATCCTGCAAATTAATTATAGAAATATGACAACATAAGATGTCTGAGTTTACTAATTCTTCAATTACATAATTTTTATGAATTCTTGAAATCAAAAAATGTCCCATCCCAGTTAATTTATTAAGATTATGTTCCTTACAATAATATGTTAAATATTCATCAGTACGAACATATCTTCTTTTGTCCAAATCTAAAAATGTTTTAGTATCATTAGAATTATATGGGTCATTAAAAAAATACGGAGTGTTTAAAAGATTACTTGTAAGTTGGTAATATTCATTTTTAATTGAGATAGTAATTGTATATAAAAAAAGTTCTCTTACGATAAAGTCAAAATTCATAAAATCTTCACTTATATAAGATTCACCAGGTTTAGGTATAAAATAGTTAGAATAAATATTTTCAAATAATTCTTTAATTATATCGCCATCTACTGGGGCAAACTCATAAACTTGAGTAATTTTTTCAATAAATTCAATATAATAATTTCTTAATGGAATAAACTCTTCAATATTATCGTGTAATTGATTAGCAATTTCTAACGCATTTCGTGTCTGAAATTTTATTTTAAACTCATCAAAATTATGTAAAAAATCTTTAAAGAAATGTCTTGAAATTGAATTGATTGATTTAGGATTTTTTTCAATTTTTTCATCAAATGTTTCGATAATTTCTTTTAACGAGGGATAATATTTATTAGTTTCTAACAATTTCTTAGGAAATTCACCCAATTTTGGTTTTGGATTTTCTGGAATACCATGTAATCTTCGTAATACTTTTTCAGAATTTGAATATCTATTCTTCGGTGTTAAATCAAAATATCTTCTAGATGCTAAATAATCTGGTAGACATGGTTTTCCATCATCATCATTTTGCCAAACTATTGGGATAAACTTTGTTTGGTTTACATCTTCATAAACTCTTTTGCTAATAATTTGTGTTTCAGTACCAACACCACCCGTTCTTTCGTTAGCTTTACGAGCATATTCTTTATCAGAAATTATGAGAACAAAATCTGTGTCTTCTGATCTAACATTTTCTTCCATGAAATAATTTAAGTCTATTCCTTCAGGAGCATCCCATTCATCCAATATGACATCAACATGATTATTAACCAAATATGTAGCAAATTCTATAACTTGTTCTATATGTTCTTCATTTGTCCAAGAATAAGATATAAATACTTTAGGTACTTTTTCTGATGCTTTATCCATAGTTTCACCTTTCATATATTAATAAATAAATATTCATATTAATGTTACTTTGTCTTTGGGAACATATTCTATTGTTTCTGTTGGTTCTTTTTCCACCTCTATCTCTTCAAGTTCCACAGGTTCTTTATCTTTAACAATTAGTTTATGTTTCCCATTAAAGAAAGTGTTTATTCTTGATAATGAATTAGCATCTCCAAGTAAATGATTATAATCTTTTGCTAGTTCATTATATTTTAATTTGTTATTGTTAAGCTCTTGATTGTAAGCTATTAGCATTTGTGCTTTTTCTTCAGTGTGTTTTATTTCCAGTTCAGATTTCTGATTGGATAGTTTAAGATTGATTTCAGCATTGGCTTTGTTTAATTCTGTTTCAACTTCTTTTATTTTATCTTTCAATTCCTCAAGTGCTTCATAATGTTCTTTTGGTGGAATATATTCTTTAAGACTGGATAAGGATTGTAATTTATCATTTAATTCATCTATATGAGATTGTTGTTTTTCAATGGTTTCTTTTAATTCATTTTCCTTTTCTTCAAAATTGGACTGGAGTTCGTCTTTTGTTTCTTTATAGTTATCGTTTAATCCCATCATATTGTCATTTAACAATTTGTTGGTTTCGTTAATGTTATTGTTATCGTTTCTTAGTTTTTCATTTTCTTTAATGAGGGATTCATTTCTGGCAGATAATTCATCAGATGTATCAATCAGATTTTCATAAGCATTTTTCCAATAAGCTTCCTGAGACTGTGAACTTTTAAGCTGTTCTTTTAACTCTTCCATTTCATCTTTATCATGGACTTTAACTTCTGATTTATTTGATTCAAGTTCTTTTCCAAGTGAATCAACCCTATCTTTCAGAGTGTTAATCATTTGATCTTTTTCCTGAAGTTCATTTTCAAGATTATTGTCTGTTAATCCATTAGCTATTTCAGTTTCAAGTTCAGCTATTCTTTCTTTGTATTCATCAACCTGATCTATCTGTTTTATAATATCATAGTGCTGCTCTTCTGACAGAACATAGACTTTTTCACCAACATCAAATAATGTATTACTGAATCCGATACGGTTTGCATTCTTTGTATTTTTCTTAACTTCAAATTCAAGACCAAATCTTTCATCTGACTTTTTGAGTTTTTTCTCCACCATTTGTTTTCACTCCAATCCTTAACATACATATTTTTATTACGTTTAAAACGAATATTATCTTAAGTAATATTCAGAACAAAATTTAAAAAAAAAGTTTTATAATTTAGATTCATCAATAGGAATAGGATTATCACGAGTACCAAAAAAATCAGGTAACATATTCAGTTCAATACACTCACGTTTCCATTCATAATAGGCAATTGGATCTGTTTCCCAAAGTTTTGTTCTGAATATTACTTAAGATAATATTCGTTTTAAACTCAAACAGTAAGCCCACTCTTTTGGAAATTTTTGTGCTAATTCTGCTAAAGTAAAATATTCATTATCTTCTGTTTTATAAATTAATACCATAATATCACCTTTTTAAAAATGTGACTATAACATTGCGTCATAGCCACACACACCACAGCAAATCTCATATGTCATTTCCCAAGCATTATGTGTTACCCAATTGCCTTGTTTGTCATGTTTACCACCTCTCATTACCCATACTTCAATGTATGAATCATTAATGCGTGGATTCTTGCGTAAGATTGGATCTTGCAAACATAATTCACCCCAAAATGTTTTAGTTTGAATATCTTTTAAGCGTTTCAAATGCTGATCTTTTGGCAAACCATGCCAGTGCTTAAACTCCAGTACAATCTCCGGTCCAGAAGTCCAATACTCTTTGTTGTTCAAGTAACCATTATACTGATGCTGATAATCATCCCAATACTTACGAATCATCAGATTTGATTTAGCTTTGAGTTGTTGTTCAACAGTCAATAACCAATCACGTTTGAATAATTCAACATCGTCAGGATGATTGACATACTGAGTGACATATCCCATGCAATGCTTGTACCCATCTTCTGGCAACACACCGTATTTATTCGGTTTTACACCACAACGAGCAGCAACATCCATGATGTCTTGACCGATCACACTATATCTAGCACAATCAGCATCAAATTGCTTAACATCTAATTGCGGATTTGCTTTCATACTTGATTTCTTAGCCATGCCATTAACTAAAGAAGCACCTAAAGCTACACCTAACAATTCTAATAAAACCACTTATATCTACCTCCTATAAATTATAAATATCAGATGGTCCATGAATTTCATAACCACGCTTACGTAGAATATCAGATCCAACACTCCATTCCTGGAAATAAATCGCATTCTCAAAACCTGCTTTAATACTCTTGTCCACCCCAATCAAATAATCAACTAATTCCTTAGTTGTCTTATTGCTTAGACGTGTGCGAGTATCTGCAGTAGTTTCAACAACTTCTGGTATACCAAAAGGTTCATGTAAATCCATATCTAAAAAGTATGTCATATTATCTACCTCCACAATATATTATTTCTTTCGCATTCTTTGGTTCTGAATATTACTTAAGATAATATTCGTTTTAAACTCTTATTATTTTTTCTTCTTTTAGTTATTTAAGGTATTTATTTTTCTTTTTTAAATTTTTTTTCAGGGTCATGATTTTTTCCTTAAAAAAGGGCATTGTTGTCCTCAAAAAATTATCTAAGTACTATCTTTTTTTATCTGTTTTTTAGGACAAACATTCATAACTTAAAAATATTAATGTTGTCTTCACCAATGCAAATTAAATCCTTTAAATTTTTCATCATTTAAAAGAGTTTTTACTAAATTTGATGATTGTTTATTAATTATTTCGCTGTAAGTTACTTCTTCATCATTGTATTTTATTGTTGAGTGTAGTTTTTCTTGAATTTTTGAAATAATCAGTTTTCTTTTTTCTAATTTTATAGTTTTGTTTCTTTTATCTAAATCATTATTTGTAACTTGTTTTCTATTGATAAGATTTAATACTGTTTTGTCTACGAGTTGTTGTCTGAAATCTTCTATTAAATCATATGTTAAACTTGTTCTTTGGTCCATGTCGAAATGGAGGAAACCGCAATATGGATCTAATCCATTTATTAATATTGATTTGGTTATTTCAGTTGCCAAAATAGCATATCCATAGTTCAGCATGGAATTCAATAAGTCTGTTGGTTTTTTGGTTCTTTTTTCAAATCCTATATCTTTGGGGATTAATAATTTTATCCCACTCCAATAATGAGCTGATGCTTTTCCTTCACACCCCATTATTTGCATTTTTACTTTTTCATGATTATTTGTTAGTTTAATGGAATTCAATCTATTAATTTGAAGAGTAATATTATTTTTTATTTCATCTATTTCTTTAATTTTACGGCGCTTGTTTAAGGTTGTTAATGTTGATTTTTGGTTTATCATTTTTGATTTTATTATTTCACGGGATATCTTGATACCTTTTTTATTTTCACTTAGTAAATACTGCTGTTTTTTTATTTTCACATTTCTCCAGTCTGGTGATTCTATTAAATAATTTAATTTACCTAAATAATCAATTGAAATTAGTTTGATGTTATTATTTGCAATTAGTGTTAGGGCATCAAATGTTATATATCCTTTTCCTATTATAACTATGCTAGATATTTTGTCTGCTTTAATGGAATCTAGGATAATATCTTTTTGTTTTATGACAAGTTGATTATCTTTTTTGTGAATTGATTTGTTGAATCCTTCAATTAGAATATTCATTCTAAAACACCCTATACAAATTTTCACTGAAATTTATTCTTCGTCCAAATGTATCTTTTTTTGAATAGCAGTTATCACAAATTGGTAGAATTAATAGGCTATCTTTTTTAGGAATTGCCAATTTAATTTCTTTTTTAAAACTAGTTAAATTAGCATTACTTAATTTTCCAATATATGTATTTGTCTGAATTTTTCTAAGTCCAAAGTGTCTTAAAATGTTTTCAATTTTCTCTTTGTTAGTTTTGAATTTAACATCAAAAATAGCTATAGTATACATAATGATTATTATAATTTTCAATGAAGAAATATAGATAGGTGATGCTAAATAGAGTTCATAGTGAGATATGAGTTAATACATATGTATTAATATGATATGAGCAATGAAATACAGATGTTGGATCAAAAAAATGAGGAATGATTAACCTTCCTCAATTTTTAATTCTTCTTTTTTTATTTTTACTGGATTAATCCAATTGGTTGGAATAACAGAACCGATAAATGCAGCTACAACAAGCCATGGAATTATTCTAGGATCAAAACATAATAGCAGCAATAGTGCAGCACCTATTGGTTTTTTCATTAAGACACCAAGAATTGAAGCGGTTATGACTGCTACACTAAATCCTATGTCCAAATTAAACAATAATGAGAATCCACATCCAATTATGATTCCACAAAAAATCACTGGGAAGAAATGACCTCCTTTCCATCCTGACTTAATGCAGATATTGGTGAGAAGCAATTTTGCAATTCCAATAGCAATTAAAATGGCTGGGCTGTATACTGCATAAGTTTCAAGAATCACTGTCATGTTTGTTTCACCTGAAAACATAGTGAATGGTGATATCATGCCGAAAATACCTAATATTAATCCTCCAATCAAACATGTAATTAAAATATTACTTTTAAATTTTATTTTTTCAAGTATTTTCTCAGTATATTTATCAAAAAGCAAGTATACTACTCCAAATAATGAGCCGATAATTGCCAAGGGTATTCCTAATAATCTTTCAAAGTTACTTATGTCATATCCTCCAACATGAGGAAAACCCACAGAGGTACTGAAAATTTGTCTTAGAATATAAAATACAAGAAGAGCTCCTAAAATACAAAGAATATTACTGTATGTCTTTTTTTCACTGTTTTCCTGATCTTCTATTGGAGCCACCAGACCGTATAATGGTGCTACAAATATCAAAGAGAATACTGAGTTGATACCTACATCACAGATATCATAGATATTTTTCTTAAAAAAAGTCATGAATTTTGATAACCACATACAGAGAGCTATTATAATACCGCATAATCCTGCTTCAGGTCCTATACTCCCTCCAAATATTATGGGAATCAGTGCACTGACAAATATTAAAAGTATATTTTCATTTTGTAATTTTTTCCCTTTTTTTCTATCTGAGAGCAGCACATTCATTTCGTAAACGGATTCGCCGTATTTACTTTTAATCAAACCTAAAATTAATCCTCCTACTAAACATATTATAATTGGATAAACTTTTAAATCAAATTGTCCTGGAAGATAATCCCATAAAAATCCAGTTCCGATGTGCATTAATTCTATGAATAGCCAAACAATAACTGCAAAAATCATCCCCATTAAAAAGCATCCGGTATAATAGGTTAAATTTTTTCTTGATATTATCATAATTATACTATTTAGTTTATAATTATATAAAATTTAAAAAAATATGTGAAGTATTCTTT
>NZ_JBNMGD010000027.1:0-19429 GCF_050872065.1 Methanobrevibacter sp. | reverse complement strand
CAATTATAAGAATATTATAAAAATTAGGTTAAAAAAGTATTCTGGAATAGGCGATAAAATGATTGAAGTTGAAGTGAAAGCTAAAATCAATAGCTTTAATGAAATTGAAGAAAAATTAAAAAAACTTGGTGCAATAAAAAGTAAAAAGGAATTTCAAGAAGATATATACTTTAATAGCCCTGTTGTGGACTTTGCAAATACAGATGAGGCATTAAGAATCAGAACTACAACAAAAGATGACAACATTAATATTTTTATAACATACAAAGGTCCAAAAATAGATAACGAATCAAAAACCAGAAGAGAAATTGAAATAGGAATTGAAGATGCTCAAAAATGTTCAGATATATTCGAAGCTATTGGATTTAAAAAAGTGAGAACTGTTCGTAAGAATAGGCAGTATTATAATTATAAAAACTTCGAAATATCACTTGATGATATTGAAGGACTTGACCCATATATGGAAATAGAAATAGGATTAGATGAAAAACAAGATTACTCTGATGCTCAAAAATCCATTTTCAATCTATTTAAAAAATTAGGCATCACAGATGGATTTGAAAGAACTTCATATTTAGAACTATTAGAAAACTTAAATAATATAACTAACTAATATCAACTAATAAGATTTATTTTATAAGATGTGATATATTGCAATATTTTATTAGTCACTATAATAAAGAACAAGAATTAAAATTTCCAGATGATTTAATAATATATGACACAACACTAAGAGATGGTGAACAAACCCCTGGTGTTTGTTTTAGTTTTGATGAAAAATTAGAAATAGCTCGAAAACTCGATCAATTTAAAATTCATCAAATTGAAGCAGGTTTTCCAATAGTTTCAGAAAAAGAAAAAGAAACTGTAAAAGCTATTGCAAATGAAGGTTTGGATGCTGGAATTTTAGGTTTAACAAGAACCAAAAAAGAAGATATTGATGTGGCTCTTGACTGTGATGTGGATGGAATTATTACTTTTGTTGGAACATCCGACATTCACTTAGACCACAAAATGCACATTACCCGTCAAGATGCAATTAACTTGTGTGAAACTGCAGTAGACTATGCTAAAGACCATGGATTATATGTCGCATTTTCAGCAGAAGATGCTACAAGAACAGATATTGATTTTTTAAAAAGAATTTACTCAAAAGCTCAAGAATGTGGTGCTGACAGAGTCCATATTGCAGACACTACTGGTGCAATTACTTCACAAGGTATTGATTATCTTGTAAGAGAACTTGTAAAAGATTTAGATATTATGATTGCTCTTCACTGCCACAATGATTTCGGTCTTGCAGTGATTAACTCAATCACCGGTATTTTAGCCGGTGCAAAAGGTATCTCCACAACTGTTAATGGTATTGGAGAAAGAGCAGGTAATGCATCACTAGAAGAATTAATTATGGCATTAAAAATACTTTACGGTAAGGACTATGGATTTAAAACTAAAT
Source organism: Methanobrevibacter sp. (assembly GCF_050872065.1). Taxonomy (GTDB): domain Archaea; phylum Methanobacteriota; class Methanobacteria; order Methanobacteriales; family Methanobacteriaceae; genus Methanocatella. The sequence goes on along the minus strand of NZ_JBNMGD010000027.1, from coordinate 17,973 downwards.
ACATTAAGGAATTATCAGATATAGTATCAAAACACAGCGGGCTTCAAATTCCATATAATAAACCTGTTGTTGGAAATAATGTATTCAGACATGAATCAGGAATTCATGTTGATGCAGTTATTGAAGAACCATTATGTTACGAACCATATGTTCCAGAATTAGTTGGTCAAAAAAGACAACTTGTTTTAGGTAAACATTCAGGATGCCGAGCAGTAAGAGCTAAAATGAATGAATGTAATCTTGATGTAAGTGATGAAGAGCTTATACAGATTGTGAAAGAAGTGAAAAAATCCAGAGAAGAAGGAAAATACATTAATGATCAAGTCTTCAAAGAAATTGTTAAAAAAATCAGTAAAAGGGAATAGATTACAATGAATATTACTGAGAAAATATTATCTGCAAAAGCCGGCCATGAAGTAACCCCCGGCGAAATTATTGAAATCCCAGTTGACCTTGCAATGTCACACGATGGGACCTCTCCACCAGCCATTAAAACATTTGAAAAAATAGCTAATAAAGTATGGGATTCCGATAAGATAGCTATCATATTTGATCACAACATTCCTGCAAATACAATTGGATCTGCAGAATTTCAAAAAGTTTGCCGTGAGTTCATTAAAACTCAAAATATTACTAAAAACTTTATTCATGGTGAAGGAATATGTCATCAAGTCGTTCCGGAAATGGGGCTAGTCGAACCGGGGAAGGTTATTGTAGGTGCTGATTCTCACACTTGTACTTATGGTGCTTTTGGAGCATTTTCCACAGGTATGGGAGCAACTGACCTTGCAATGGTTTGGGCAACTGGAAAATCATGGTTTATGGTTCCTGAAGCTATTAAAATGGAAGTGGAGGGTGAATTAAACCCATATATTGCACCTAAAGATGTAATTTTAAACATTATCGGAGAAGTTGGAATAGCTGGTGCAACATATAAAACTGCAGAATTTTGTGGTCCAACCATAGAGAACATGGGAGTTGAAGGAAGAGCAACCATGTGTAATATGGCCATTGAAATGGGTGCTAAAAATGGTATAATGGAACCAAATCGTGAAGTCATTGATTATATTTGTAAAAGAACTGGCAAAAAAGAGTCTGAATTAAATATTGTAAAATCAGATGAAGATGCAGTGTATTCAAAAGAAATACATTTTGATATTTCTGATATGGAACCCCAAATTGCATGTCCAAATGATGTGGACAATGTAAAATCAATTTCTAAAATTGAAGGAACCGCAATAAACCAGTGCTTAATTGGTTCCTGTACAAATGGTAGACTTTCTGATTTAAAAGATGCAGCAGAAATATTAAATGGTAAAACAATTAATAATGATATTAGATTAATTATTCTTCCAGCATCAAAGGAAATTTATAAACAAGCAATGCATCTTGGTTATATAGATACATTTATAGATGCAGGAGCAATTATTTGTAATCCAGGATGTGGCCCATGTCTTGGAGGACACATGGGAGTGTTATCTGAAGGAGAATCCTGTATTTCCACCACAAATAGAAACTTTAAAGGTAGAATGGGCGATCCAAAATCTTCAGTATATTTATCTAATTCAAAAGTAGTAGCAGCATCTGCAATTACTGGTGTTATTACTAATCCAAAAGATTTGTAGTGATTTAATGACAATATCTAAAAATGAAGCAAATAAAGCTCTTATTGACAAAATAAAACAAGTAGAAACAGATTATGGTGAAACCTTTTCCAATACTCAGAAAATATTGCTGACAACAGACGGATCAATTACCGCAATTCTGGATGTATTATACGGAAAAATTACATTAACCACACTTGACCAACATTTTGAAGATGCTGATGAGACTCATGCAAAATTAGTTAATGTTGAAAAAGGTGAGAAAATTAATTACCGTGAAGTTATAATGCATAAGGACGATAAACCTTTAATCTATGCCATATCACACATCCCATTATCTAGGTGTGATGAAAATGTTTGTGCTGACTTAGTTAGAGCAGATATTCCAATTGGTAGAATTTTGAAAAATTACAATATTGAATCCAGAAGAGAAATTCATAACATATTCATTGAAAAACCGAATGAAACTTTAAAAGAATTGTTTAAAACTGATGAAGACATGCTTGCAAGAGATTATGTCATCATAAACAAAAATGAAGTCTTAATGTGGATTAAAGAAGTATTCCCAATTAGCTATTTTACAGAAATATAAGGTGTAAAAATGGGTGTTAAACTAAAAGATATAATTGAACCAGAATCAATTAGTTTTAAAGATTTAGAAGGAAGAACTGTATCAATTGATGCATTCAACACACTTTTTCAATTTTTATCTACAATCCGACAAAGAGATGGTAGACCATTAACTGATGAGAATGGAAATATTACATCTCATTTAAGTGGAATATTATATAGAAACTCATCAATGATTGAAAAAGGTATAAAACCCATTTATATTTTTGATGGAAAAGCACCTGAACTTAAAAAGGAAACTCAAGCTAAAAGAAGAGAAGTTAGAGATGAAGCTGAAAAAATCTATAAAGATGCACTAGCTAAAGGAGATACTGAAAAAGCACGTAAGTTCGCAATGAGATCTTCTAAACTATCACCTGAAATTATTTCTTCTTCTAAAAAGCTATTAACCTTAATGGGAATACCATATATTGATGCAAAAGGCGAAGGTGAAGCACAAGCAGCATATTTAGTTCAAAATGGAGATGCATATGCCGTTGCATCTCAGGATTATGACTGTTTATTATTTGGAGCTAAAAGAGTTGTTAGAAACCTTGCGGTTAATTCAAATCTTGGAAACTTAGAATATTATCAATTAGATAAAGTTTTGAGAAAATTAAATATAACACGAGAAGAATTAATTGATATGGGAATTTTAATTGGAACTGACTTTTGTGATGGATTGAAAGGTGTAGGTGCAAAAACAGCACTTAAATTAGCTCATAAAAATCAATTAAAAGAAAAACTGGAAGAACTTCAAAAAGAATCAACCCATAATTTAGATGAAGTTCGTGAAATTTTCTTAAATCATAATGTAAATACTGATTATAAAATTAAATGGGAAAAACCTCAAAAAGATAAAATTATTGAATTTTTATGCTATGAACATGGATTTTCCGAAGATCGTGTTTCTAAAGCATCAGATAAACTTAAAAATCTAAATTCAACACAAGGAAGTCTTGATGCCTGGTTTTGAATTTTATCTATTTTTTTATTATTTCCAAATTATACTACTTTTAATATGGTGGGAAATCTTTACCAAATACTTTCTCAGCATATCTCATAGCTATATGAACTTGACTTGCGTGCTTTTTCAACATTTCTTTTTCGAAATAATCTCTTGAAGGTGAAATTAAAATCAAATTAAGTAGATCTTCATAAGTTTCAATAGCTAAATTTTTATTAAAATTATACTCTTCAATAATCTCAGAGTTTAATTTTTCAAAACATGGAAATTCCAGTGTTTTACATACAGTTTCAGTAGAAAAATAAGTCATCCTAATCAATGGAGATACAGATGAAATTAAAACATGATTTCCTAATTTAATAAGTGGAGGAACTCCTGTTTTTTTATATCTTTCTAATGAAGTTAATTTATCATAATTTTTAAGATTATAACAATGCAACTCTGTGTAAAAATCAGGATGCAGAGATTCAATCAATTCTAAAACCTTCTGGCCAAGTTCAGATTTATAATACTCCTTATCAATAGTTGAGATATATGGAGTCTTATCAAAATTATAAAAATAAAACTGCCCTTGTGATAAATTATCATCTTTAATCCTTTTAAGGAATTTTAAAGAGGTTACACCTTCATTTCCGTGAAGTCCGCCAATGAACAATTTAGTTGGGCCTTCACCATTATCTACATATTTAAAAAAAGACATAAAATAAAAAAATGAAGGAAATTATGTTCCTTCTTGCCAATTAGACATGTATGCTTTTTGTTTATCAGTTAATGAGTCAATTTCAATACCCATAGCTTTCAATTTCATATTTGCTACCATGTAATCAATTGCATCTGGTGCTTTGGTTACTCCTACAGGTAAATCGTTTTCAAGTATGTATTTTGCAGATAATGATTGTACAGCAAAACTCATATCCATAATTTCAGCAGGGTGTCCTTGTCCACGTGCCGCAGATAAGTTTACGAGACGACCATCAGCAAGTAAATATATTTTACGTCCATCTTTAGTAGTAAACTCTTCAATACTTTCACGTACTTCTTTAACCCCAGTTGAAATAGCTTCAAGATCAGGTCTGTTGATTTCTACATTGAAGTGACCTGAGTTTGCAAGCATACATCCATCTTTCATGTATTTGAAATCATCACCAGAGATTATATCTGCATTTCCAGTTACTGTAACGATTAAATCTGATTGTTTTACTGCTTCACGAATGGTCATTACTCTGTATCCATCCATTCTAGCTTCAAGTGCCCTGATTGGATCCACTTCAGTTACAATAACATCTGCGCCAAGACCATCAGCACGAAGTGCAAGTCCTCTTCCACACCATCCATATCCACAAATAGTTACGGTTTTTCCTGCAATTACCATATTGGTTGTTCCCATGATTGCATCGAAACTTGATTGGCCTGTTCCATATCTGTTATCGAATAAATATTTAGTATAAGCATCATTTACCGCAATTACTGGGAATTTTAATGCTCCATCAGCATGCATTGCTTGTAATCTGTGCACACCAGTTGTGGTCTCCTCACAAGCACCTTTAATATGGCTTAATAATTCAGTTCTTTCATTGTGAAGTACCATAATCATGTCTGCACCATCATCAATAATAATATCTGGTTTGTGGTCGAGTACCATATTAATGGTTTGATAATATTCTTCATCATCTTGCTCTCTCCAACCATAAACATTTAAACCTAAATCAGCTGCTCCTGCAACTGCATCATCATGAGTAGATAATGGATTACAACCAGTCATAGCAACTTCAGCACCACCAGCCATTAAAGTTAAACCTAAATTAATAGTTTTAGGCTCCAAATGTAAACATGAACCAATAGTAATACCTTTAAAAGGTTGAGTCTCTAAATACTCTTGCTTAATTTGTTCTAAAACAGGCATGTGTTTTTGAACCCATTCAATTTTCCTAACACCCTCAGGTGCTAAAGACATGTCTTTAACTTTACTCATAAAAATTACTCCTATAAAATTATATAAATTTTATAACCTTTATAATTAATGGAAAATTATAATAAAAAGCCCAAAAAAACAAAAAGTATAAATATAATGCAAGAATAATATATTATTGTTAGATGCCGGGGTGGCTCAGCTGGTTAGAGCGCACGGCTCATAGGGTAATAATGCAGTGCTCTGACGTATTCCTGGGATACCGTGAGATCGCGGGTTCGAATCCCGCCCCCGGCATCCTAAAATCCCAGGAATTTCCATCTAACTTATTTTTTAAAAAAACTTATTTTCAAATAATAATAATTTTATACTCTTTTTATCAAAATACTAATCAATTGCTAAATTATTAGAGGTTTGAAATGTTATATAATACACTTGGAAAAACTAATCTTAAAGTATCAAGACTTGGTTTTGGAACAATGAGATTACCTACAATCAATTCCAATGCAGATATCGACAAAACAGAAGCATCAAGAATGTTAACATATGGGATTGAAAATGGAATTAATATAATTGATACAGCTTACCCTTACCATAGTGCAGGAATTGATGGTAATGGAAACAGTGAAAAATTCATTGGTGAATTTTTAAAAGAAAATAATTTAAGAGATGAAATTATACTACAAACAAAATCTCCCTCATGGTTAATAGAGGAAAAAACTGATTTTGATTATTATTTAAATATCCAACTTGAAAAACTACAAACTGATTACATTGATATTTATCTTCTTCATTCATTAACTGTTCCAGACTGGAATAAAGTACATGATTTAGGAGTGCTTGATTTTTTAGATGATTGCTTGAGTAGCGGTAAAATTAAACATGTTGGATTTTCATCACATATTGAAGTAGATTATTTAATTGAAATACTTGATGAATATCCGAAATGGGAAGTTGTACTAACTCAAATGAATTATCTTGATGAATATTACCAATCAGGAGTAATGGGCCTTAATTATTTAAAAGACATCAATGTTGGAAGTATGGTTATGGAACCTCTTCGTGGAGGAAGATTAATTCAAAATATCCCAAATAAAATTCAAGAATTATGGAACACTTCAGATAAGAAAAGAAACCCTGTTGAATGGGCATTACAATATTTATGGAATAGAAATGATGTTGATTGTGTTTTTAGTGGCATGAATAACTTAAATCAGGTTAAAGAAAACATTAGAATTGCATCAACTGAAGATATTATAAATGAAAATGATCAAGAATTAATTAGAGAAGTTGCAAGAACTTATAGGACTTTTCTTGGGAATAGCTGCACTAGATGTGGTTACTGTATGCCTTGTCCCCATGGCGTTGATATCATTAATTGTTTAACTGAATATAATATTGCACATATGATGCAAGACCCCAAAGCCAGTGCTATGCAATATTTTACACTTATAGATGATGATTCAAGAGCTGATAGCTGCATAAACTGTGGAGAGTGTATACCATTTTGTACACAAATGTTGAATATCCCTGAAGAACTTCAAAAAGTATATGAATACTTCGGTAGTGAATTTAATCATTTTTAAAAGAAAGGTGAGAAAATGCCAAGAAGATATGAAGAAGATGGATACTGGGAAATAGCTTCACGTCAAATGAGTATTGTTACAAGAAGCGAACAGCAAAAATTTAAAGATGCAAAAATTACTGTAATAGGATGTGGTGGTATTGGAGGTCAAACCATTGAAATGCTTGCAAGAATGGGAATTGGAGAACTCATAATTGTTGACGAAGATTCATTTGATATGTCCAACTTAAATAGGCAGAATTTCGCAACATTAAGTGAAATAGGACTATCTAAAAGTGAAGTTGTAAAGGATAAAGTCAGATTAATCAACCCTTATGTTAAAGTAACAAATTTTAACGAGCATGTTGACGAAAACAACATTGATAAAATCATATCAGACTCCAATATCGTTATTGACGCCCTTGATAATGTTGTAACAAGAGTTATTGCAACACGAAAAGCAAATGAGAAGAAAATCCCATTCATACATGGAGCAATTCATGGGACTTTAGGTCAGATTACTACATTTTTACCTAATACAAAAAGTTATGAGGAAATGTTCAACCTTCCATCCCTTGGTAAAGATTTAACAGATGAAGTCATTGAAAGTTTGAAAAATGTTACTTCAGGCACACCACCTGCTATCGGACCAACACCAAATTTAATTGGTTGCCTTCAAGCAATTGAGGCTTATAAAATAATAACTGGTATTGGGAAAGTTACTGTCTCTCCGAAAATTTTAACATTTGATTTATTGGATTTAGGTTCATTTTTACAAGAAAAAATCTAAACATTAAATTAAAATTTTATTCTTTTTTTATATTAAATTGAACAAAAATATATTTATTTTACAAAATAATAGTAATATTTTTATTAAAAAGTGTAAACTTTATACATTAATATACTAAAAATCAATGTATGAATATTTTTTACAAATATTTATATAGTAAAAAATTAAGATATAAAATTGAATGGAAAGTATTTTCCGACTATGTTGAATTAATCTAGATTAGTTTATTATGGAGCTTGATTTAATGAGCAATATTCCAGAGGAAAAAATTGAAAGAATAACTGAAATAATGAAAGAGGATAATATCAAATTTATCCGTTTACAATTTGTTGATATTAACGGTACTGTAAAAAACATTGTAATCCCATTTAATCCTGGAGATAACATGGATGAATTATTTAACGAAGGGATGCTATTTGATGGATCATCCATTGCAGGATTTGTTGGAATCAATGATAGTGATTTAGTTTTAAAGCCAGACATCAACACTTATTCAAGACTTTCTTGGAGACCAGAAGAATCCGCAACATGCAGATTTATTTGTGATGTATGGACTCCTGAGAAAAAACCATTTGCAGGAGATCCAAGAGGAGTACTTAAAAAATCATTAAAACATATTGGTGAAATGGGATTACAATATAATATTGGTCCTGAACCAGAATTTTTTATTGTAGATATTGATGAAAATGGATATCCAATGCCTTATGATGATGCAGGATATTTTGATGTTGAACCTCTTGATAAAGGACCTGATTTCAGAAGAGAATTAACTTTAAACTTAGAAGATTTAGACTTTGAAGTTGAAGCATCCCACCACGAAGTAGCTCCCGGTCAAAACGAAATTGCATTTAAATTTAAAGACGCACTCAAAACTGCAGATGCCGTAATTACATTTAAACAAGCAATTAAAGCTATTGTAGACAATATGGCTACTTTTGACCAATTAGATTACAGAGTAACATTTATGCCAAAACCATTCTTTGGAGTAAGTGGTAGTGGAATGCACTGTCACCAATCAGTATTTAAAGGAGATAAAAACCTATTTTCAGACCCTGATTCAGAAACTGGACTTTCAAAAGATGCTCTTCACTTTATGGGAGGATTATTAAAACATGCTCCAGCAATTACTGCAATTACCAACCCTATTGTAAATTCATACAAACGTTTAGTTCCAGGTTATGAAGCACCAGTTTACAGAGCATATGGTCTTAGAAATAGATCTGCTTTAATTAGAGTTCCAGCAGCACGTGGAAAAGCAACTCGTATTGAATATAGATCTCCTGACCCTGCATGTAACCCTTATTTAGCGTTTACTGTAATGCTTGAAGCAGGTATTGATGGAATTGTTAATAAAATTGATCCTGGTGAACCTGTAGAACTCGATATTTATAGTATGAGTGAAGAAGAAAGAAATGAAAGAGGAATCAAAGTTCTACCAACAAGTTTGTGGGAAGCATACCACTCACTTGAAGAAGATCCATTGATTCTTAATGCATTAGGTTCTCATGTAAGTGAGAAATTCTTAGAACTTAAATACAAAGAATGGGACGAATACCGTGTTCAAGTATTTGGATACGAACAGAAAAAATATTTAGATATCTAATCTAAATAAATTTTTTTATTTTTTTAAATTTATTACTGCACGAGGCTTTTTTTATGTCTGAATCTGAACACCGAATGATTGAAATTTTAAGAATATTAAGCGAACAAGAAAAACCTACAGGTTCTAAATTAATTGCCGATGAACTAAAAAATAAGGGATTTAATCTTGGAGAACGTGCAGTTAGATATCACATGCAAATTTTAGATGAAAAAGGTTACACAGAAAGAATCGGAAATTCTGGGAGAAAAATCACACAATTGGGCCGTGAAAAATTAGAAAAAGGATTAATCTATGATCAAGTTGACTCCATTTATTCAAAATTTGAAGAAAGAATATATTTAACTGACTTCAACTATATGTCACAAGAAGGAAAAGTAGTTGTTAATACCTCAACCATTTATGATGAAGAATCCCTTAATATAATCAAAAAAATTATTGAAAATGACCTTTCTGTTAGTCCTTACGTTGATATAAATAGGGTTAGCAATAGTAACGAAATAGAAGTAACAACATTATGCGGAACAACAATTGATGGAGTACTACTTAATGAAGGAATTCCCTCACAACCAAAATATGGGGGCCTTCTAAAAATCGAAGATTCAGAACCTATCAAATTTACTGAGTTAATGTCTTACAAAAAAACATCCCTATCTCCACTTGATGCATTCTCAACTAAAGAGTTTACCTCCATCATGGATGTAGTTGAAAATGGTAATGGAATCATTCCTGCCAATTTCAGATTAATACCTGGAATCGGACGTGAAAAAGCTATAAATATTATTAACAAACTAGATAAAATAGGCATTGGTGGAGTAATAGCTATTTCTGAAGAAGGTAAAGATATTTTAGGACTTTCAGTACCTGAAGGGATGGTCGGAATATCAATTGTGGCAGGAGCAACACCATTTTGTGCAGTTCAAGAAGAAGATTTAGATATCAATATAAAAATATCAGAAGAAATTAAAGATTTTAAATCATTATCCCCAATAACCTCCAAGATAAAACCTGTCTTAAAAAAAACAAGACATATCCAGCAGCAAAAAATATCATTTTTACTTTCAAAAACTTGGAATTTAATTCAACAGGTCAATTTCGATATTGAAAAAATAAAAGGAGACATCATATCCAATGTTTCTTTTATAGATGCAGATAAAATAGACAAAGCATTATCTATAATGGAAGAAACATACAATGAAAATCCAAAATATATTAATCCTTATTATAAATTAATTAACCATCCTAATGATGATTCAAAAATAGGTCTTGCTACAATATGTAGTTTAAGTATTGATGGAATTTTAATAGACAATGGAATCATGAGTACCCCAAGATATGGTGGTTTACTTGAACTGTCAGAACCTCCATTATTTATTGACTTAATTTCATACAATGGGTCCACAGAAGATCCACATAAAATATTTTTAGCTAAAAATATGACATCAATAACTAAAGATAATGAAACCACTAAAATATTAGCTAGTTTTAAAGAGATACCATATATATCTCGTGACTATAGTGTCCATCTTTTAGAAATTTTAAACAATATAGGATTTTCAATATATAAAATTGGAAAGCCAAGAGAAGTAACATACAATGCAAAAGCAGATAACTATAATTTTGGTATTGTTACTGGTAGTGGTTTAAACACTATAGGAGCAATAAAAGAAAAAGGAATTAATGTTGAAGTCAAAGCTATTGAAAAATTATTACCATTTGAAAAAATGAATAGATTATAACTAAATTACAGTTACATCTATTTCTTCACCCTCTTTAGGATAATGGACAAATTCAATTATATCCTCTTCAACTTCATAAACATCTATTTCAACTGTAGCTCCTAAATGACTTTCATCAAGAGAAATTAACATCTTAAAACCAGGTTTTCCAAAATATTCAGAAAAATCCATATTTAAAACCTCACCTTCAGCGAAGATTTTATTATATGAAATTTCAATCCTATCATGAATGTCAACATTCTCTTTTAAGTAATTCACAGCCTCTTTTACTGTTAAATTTAATTTTTTCATGATAATCAACCCTTTTAAAATATAATATAAACCTTATTATATATAAACTTGTTTGTATTATCACGAACAAAACAATTTCTTATAGAAAATTTAATAAAAAAATAGTATGAAAAAAATAGAAAAAAATTACAAAATTTCAATAACAAGTTCTTTTTCATCGGTGATATGGCGCATCTCCAGTAAATCTCCTTCGATTTCATTAAAGTCAATTTCAACAGATTGGTTTAAAATTTCACCATTTAATTGAAGACTAACTCTAAAACCTTCACCAGTTACATCATCTTCTTCTGTGAATCCTAAAACTTCACCTGGAGCAAAAATACGGTTATAAGAAATTTCTAGGACATCACCAATTCCCACATTAGTTTTAACATAATTTAATAATTCATCAAAAGTCATTTCAGTTTCTTCAATCATCTTATCCACACACATTTTAAAAAAAAAAAAGAAAAAGAGAAAGGAATTATAAATTCCTGTATTCTCTAATTGAAGTATATTCGTCGTCGATTTCACCATAAGATGCTAATTTCTCTTTGTTAGCTTCAGCATCTAAGTAAAGATTACCTTTACCGTTGAGACCAATATCCCCAGTGTATTTAATATATTTACCTTCGAAAGTAGTTCCATCAATTTCAGGATTTTCTACAACACCATTAATAACGAATCCTTCAAGTAATCTTCCAAGGAATCCGTGGATAACGATATTACCGTTTTTCATTTGTCCACCAGGCCAACGGTTTACGTTACCATCGATTTCGATAATACCTTTGGTCATGTGAATACCAGCTAGAATATCACAGTCACCTTTAACGTGAATTCTTCCACCAGTTAAACATTCACCACATTGTTTACCAGCATTACCACCGACAACAATTTGTCCTCCAGTCATACCTCTCCATTCACCAATGTAAGAAGCACCAGTGAATTCTTTGGTATTACCTTCAATTTCAAGATATCCGCCAGACATTTCTCTTCCAGCGTGAGCAGCTGCATCACCTTTAACTAAAATGGATCCACCAGACATTTCTGCACCCACGTGGAAATCTACACTACTGTTACAGACGATGTCTCCACCGCTCATTTTACAACCAATATATTTTACTCTGTTTAAATCACCGTTGAGAATCATTTTAACTTCATCAGGTCCAGAAGCTTCTCCTTCAACAGTAATGTCGAAGAAGTCAGTAATTGGGAATCTAGAATTTCCAATAGGAACTTGATATTTTGCAAAATCAGCCTCAGTCCATGAAAAAATTTCATCAGGAATTAATTCATCAAATTCTAAAGCGATTGAAGAAGTTTTGATTTGATCAAATGTTATTGTTTTCAAATTAAACACCCCTATTTACCATCAACATCTATTCTAATTGGGTTAGATACGTAGTGGTCATGTACTGGGTAGTTTTCCCATTTGACTGAGTAGTATTGGGTGAAGAACGGCATGATGTTGTCGATAACTTTTTGCTCGTTTTGTTCCCATCCTTTTACGTTAACCCATACGTTTTGACTTTCTTTAACTTTTACAATTTCTTTATCTTTCACTAAGATTTGACCATCTTTAATAGTGTAATCAGCTACGTTGAAACCTTTTTCAATTTCAGCATATTGTCTAGATGGATCAATTTCATTAGGATTGATATCATATACAGCAATATCTGCTCTGTAACCTGGAGTAAGTGCACCTTTATCAGTGAATCCATAGATTTTAGCAGGAGCAGATCTGGTAATAGTAGCAATATCGTAGAAATCGTATTCTCTGTCGAGAGTTGCAAGGGTAGTTCTTTTTTCTGCCCATTTATGTACTTCTCTGTTTTCAATCATTTCCATTCTTCTTTGACTACTCATTAACCAGGAAATAATTCTAGGATATCTAGTGAAAGGACCTGCATTAGGGTGGTCAGTTGTTAAACATACTTTCCATGGGTCATCAATGTGTAAGAACAATTCAAGACCAATAGCCCATTGTAATGTGTTAACAGGAGCTTTAGGTGAATAAATACATGGAATAATACCAGCTGCAGTTTCACATTCAATATCTTTGTTAGCCCATTTTAAACCAGATAATTTGAACAAGTCATATTCCATAGGAGCATCTGCAGTCATAGTAGTAGTTTCATCAAAAGTAACTTGACCTATATCACAAGTAATGTGATCATGTTTGTTAATATAATCAGCAACTTCTTCTGCACCAGATGCAGCATCTTTCCAACTGTTACCAGTGTATGAATGGAATTGTAAGTGACAAACGTGCATAGTTTGATCTCTGATTTCAGCAGCTTTAGAACCTTTTTTAACGTTTTTAACTGCATCCATAGTTTCAATGGTAGTTGGTACGTTACCTGGGTGTCCTAGATCATTAGGGTGAATGTGGATAGAGTGAGGTAAGTTTAACATTTCATTAGCTTTTGCTAAAGCAACAACAACTTCTTTAGAAGTTACATCAAAATAAGGTGCTTTATCATTTACACCATGTACGTTCATACCCCAACCCCATGCTTCACTTCCACATGGGTTTACGATTTTAATTCCGTAACCTTTGGAGACTTTTAACCATGCAGCTAAAAATGCTGCCATATCTTCAATATTATTTTCTTTTGCATATTCCATTACAAACCAGTTGTTACCAAATAAGGATAAAGCTGGAATGTCTAATTGTGGAATTGTTGAAATTTCTTCGTGAGTGTGTTTAGCTTCAAGAGGAGGCATAGCTGCTTCAACAACAGTACCGTAACCTAATCTTGAATATCTGTAACCAGTTGCAGGACAACTTGGGATGGAGAAACCAGATTCGGATCTTAATACTTTAGTTTTTTGAGTAACACCTCTTCTGGAATCTTCAGGTCGGTATAATCTTCCAACAACAAGTTTAGGACCTGCAACGTGTGCATGAGGGTCAATACCTGCTGGCATGACTATTTTATCGGTAACATCTAAGACTTTAGCATCTGCGGATACGTCATCTACTATAATACCATCTTTAAACATGACGTCCTTTTTCTCACCGTTGATTTCATTAGCTGGGTCGTAGACAATACCATTTTTAAGAATATATTCCATTATATCACCTTAGAGTGCATTTGGATTTTGCACATATTTTGGAGCTACGTTAGGCTCTTCTCTGAGTTTCATTACTCTTTCTTTTAATTCACGGACAATCCATTCGTCATCACGACAAGTTTCAGGTTTGTCGATTGCTTTTTTCATGTAGATAGGAACACCATCCATACGATAACTGGTACCAGCACATTCTACAGCAATGAATGAACCAGGTAATACTACATCAGCAAGTTCAGTGGAAGGACCCCAGTGAATATCGATTTGAATAACAGGAATGTCAGCTAAATGTTGGTTTGCTCCATTAGGGAAGTGAGCACCTGGGTCAGCTGCAATAACCATGAAACAATCAGGTTCTTTTCTTACTAATAAATCGATAGTGTTGGTTTCACCTAACATATATCTTGGGTAACCTCTACAGTAGTCAACACCGAAAGCGAAACCACATTCAAATGCCATGAAAATGTTGAATCCGTTTACGTTAAAGTGACCTCTCATAGGAGTAAGTCCCCATTTACTGTATTTGTTTAAGTCTTGTATCATTTTAATAGCAATATCAATGTTTCTTTGTTTTGATAAAGTGTGAGTTAAACCTAAACCGAAGAAGAGAACACCAAATTCAGCATTTTTCATTTCTTCTGCTAATTCGTAAATATCTTCTTTTGGAATTCCAGAAATTACATCTTGATACAATTCTTTTCCTCTGAGTACAGCCCTAATAGCATTATAGAAACCATAGTCCCCATTTTGTTCAAATCCAATCCATTTGTCAGAACATTTTGCAGTATCTGAGAATTTAGGATCCATAGTTACAACAGTTCTGTCGAATCTTCCTCTTTGTCTGAAGTATCCACGACAGAAAGCAGCATATCTTGCTAAGTGTCTAGGGTGAGAGTTCATAGCGTTACTTCCAGAGTAAACAATCATGTCAGCTCTGTTTTGAACTTCCCCTAAAGTTTGAATAGGGTAACCTGCGTTTTGTACAGCTTGAAGAGAAGGACCGTGACAGATAGTAGCTTGGTTATCTAATACAGCACCGATGTACTCACCTAATGCTACACCTTCTTTCATACATTCAGTTGAAGTTTCAGACCAACCATAGAATACAGGCCTAATGGAATTAGCAATATATTCAGCAGCTTTATCTAAAGCAGTATCCCAATCAACTTCAGTAAGTTCTCCATTTTCATCCCTAATCATTGGAACAAGTAATCTTTGATCCATATCTTCCATGATTTTACTTGCTCCTAATCTGCATGCGTGTCTTACAGCAACAACATGATTATCTTTTACTAAGTAATCTAAATCATCACAGTTACAACCACAAAATGCACAAGTACAATTTTCAACAATGTGGTCATAATCAGTTACAGGTGGTTCATAAGTCATGATCAATCAACTCCTCCCATTTACGTCCATGATAAACAGGTAATTCACCTAAAGATTCCATGTTTTCAACTACATCGTCATCTTCTTCATTAACGTATTTTTTATATACCCATCTCATTAAGTCAGCCATGAGCAATACTTTTCTATCTGTTTTTTCAACGGTACATTTAATACCTTTGTAAGTAGGGTCAGAACAACAGTAAGTATCATGACTTACAATAGTGTTAGCCCAAGGACCTTTACAAATGAATACAGTACCTTCATGAGGTGCATCTCTTGATACTGCACAGTTTACAACAACTTCACCGAAATCAGTTTTAACAAGAACAGTATCCCAATTGTTTACACCTAATTTTGCCATGTCTCTAGGATCCATGTAGCAAGTACCAGAAGCATTTTTGTACTCTTCTTTTAAAGTGGATCCTCTTTTTTTACAAGCACCTTGGTAGATGTCGGATCCAGTGTTTAACATACATTTGAGAACTTCTGTATTTCCTTCACCAGTAATTTTTACATCAGGTACTACAGGTTTTTCCAAATAAGTATTAGCATAATGCATTATATAATCCCCCTTATTCTAACCATATAGCATTAACTGGGCAAAACATTTGACATGTTCCACACAATTCACATTTTTCAGGACTAAAGAGTTTGATAAATCCATTTTCAACCATCATAACAACTTCTTCAGTCTTTGCACCATTACCACCAGCATTTTCAGGACTGATAGCTGCATTAACAGGACATGCGATTACACAAATACCGCATCCTAAACAATTATCTTGATTAACTTTAAGTTCCATCCAATCACCTAATCTTTAATAGCATCTAAAGCATCTTTCCAAGTAGTGGAGTTAATAGGAGTGTGATCAACTTCAGTTCTTTTTACAGTAATTGCACCGTTAGGACATGCTTTTTCACATGCTTTACAACGTACACAATAGTCATCATGAGCAATAACATGAGCCATTCTGGAACCAGGACCAGAAGATACAGGGAATGCTAAAGCATTACATTTACAGATGTCCACACAAGCACCACAAGCTTGACATTTTTCATCATCAACTTCAATACTACCTTCAAATGGTTTTTTAACTTTTGCAGCATCGGTAGGGCAAACTCCTTCACACCATCCACAGTATACACAAAGTTCTGAATCGATGATAGAATTACCTTTAACAGCTGCTTTTGAAGGATCTAAATCGTATTCTCCGTAGTTACATGCTCTACAAATTGCTTTAATAGCATTGGTAGGACAGGATTTTTTACATACAAGACAGTATACACAGCTATCTTTGTCAATAGTAATAGATTCTTTACCAGTTTCATGATCAACGACGATAGCTTCTGCAGGACATAATTCTTCACATACTCCACAGTAAATACACTCATCTTCATCGACATCGATTTCACCAGTTACTAAATCAGCACGGTCTGGTAAAACTCTTTCGATAACAATTGCATCACGAGGACATGCGATTTCACATCTTTTACAGTAAATACATTCATCATCATCAATTTCTGAGAAAGCATTATAATGAGGATATGCTTCAATTTCTTTAATTGGCACGCCATCAATAGTTAATACTAATGCATCAACAGGACATAATCCGCTGCACATACCACATAATACACATTTACTTTCGTCAATGCTTACTCTTTGAACATCAAAATCATCTTGGAAGTTTTGAGGAATTTTTTCATGTCCACTGAAATATATGTCGTTTGAAATTCTGTGACGAGCATCAATAGCAATTGCATTTAATGTAATTGCTTCAACAGGACAAGTAGATTCACAAATCCCACAACCTAAACAGATATGGTCATTGAAAGACAAGTTTCTAACTTCGTCTGCAGACCTTGTGATGTCAAAGTTATTATCTTTAACCTCTTTTAAATTTCTAATCATATTAAATCTCCAAAATTTTTATCGAATTAGTTGGGCATTCATCTTCACAAAGCTGACAACCACAACATTGCATGGAGTCTGCATGCGCTTTTAATGATTCTAATTTTATAGCTTTCATTGCACATGCATTTACACATAAGCCGCAACCAATACAAGAATCTTCAATATTTGCTTCAAAATTTCTTTCTCTGCAAATATTCACAATTTTACGACTCTGTTCTGGATTACTAAATATAGCTTCAGTCATTGCTAAAAAATCCTTGGGGCATAAGTCGATGATTGTTCTTGCAACATCAATAGAGTTCCAAGACAAATTCCTACCATTCAAATAATGAGAAATAGTAGACCTATCAACACCTAACTCGTCAGCAATTTCTTGATGACTTTTACCTTCCATTTTTAATTTAACTGCAGCCAAATATTTTAAACCAGAAGCAATATGTTTTGGCATTTGAACCACCATGTGTAATGATTACACATATGTTTCCTTATATAAATATAGTTACCTACTAGATTAAAGACACAAGTTTTATATATTACTGTGGGAT
>NZ_JBNMGD010000075.1:0-3450 GCF_050872065.1 Methanobrevibacter sp. | reverse complement strand
CTGCTGTCTTTCCTTCTTTTGTATAGCTTTGCCAACCTATATCTTGGACATGTGTTTGATATTCAACACTTGGTGTCTGTTTGACTACTGTTACCTTACATTCTGCTTTCTTTCCATTGCTTGTCTCTACTGTGATTGTTGTTTCTCCTAATGATAAGCCTGTTACTTTTCCATCATCTACTTTTGCTATATTTGGATTACTGCTTGTCCACACTAATTTCTTATCATCTGTCGTATCATTTGGATTGATTGTTGCTTGTAAAGTTTGTGAATTTGTTTGTTCTAACTTTAAAGTAGTTTTATTTAATGAAACGGACTCAATATGGCTTAATACATGTATTTTACAACTTGCTTCTTTACCGTTTTGAGATTTAACAGTTATTGTTGCTATTCCTCCACCAATAGCAGTAACTTTTCCATTACCATCTACAGTTGCTACTTTTGTATTACTGCTTGTCCATGTCAATGTTTTATCTTCAGTAACATCATTTGGATTAATAGTTGCTTCTAATTGATATGTTTTACCTTTTTCTATAGTTTCATTTTGTGTATTTAAATCAATCGATTTAACTGAAATAATTGATTTTACATTACAAGTATCTTTTACACCATTTACAGTTTCTGCAGTAATAACTGCTTCTCCAGCTCCCTCTGCTTTGATATTTCCATTATCGTCTACAGTAACAACATCATCATTACTTGATGACCAATGAATAGTTCTATCCATTGTTGTATTAGAAGGTCTATAACTTACACTTAATTTATCAGAGCTTCCTTTTTCTAAAATAACTTCTTTCTTATTTAATGTAATTTTATTAATTAGCTGATTGTCTGTTACTAATCTAAATTTTATAGCTTCTATGTTATTTGTCTTATCCCCTGCAACATTTCCTTCATCTACCCAATCTTGCCATCCTTTATTTGATAAATGAACTTGATACTGTAATTTATATCCTACAAAATTATTAAATTCAAAACTTACTGCTTTAATCGCTTTTTCTTGCCCTGTAGTGCCTAATACTGTATTAGATTTAATATCTGTGTACTCTTGCCATCCTTTACCATCAACATAGACTTTACCATTTAAATTATAATTATCTTCTCCATCCATACCAATTTGAATTGCTTGCAAAGGAATACCTTTTCCTACAGTTCCAGCAATTTGTGAATCAGGAACATATGATAGCCACCCTGTATTAGCAATATGCCCTCTATAATATATTTGTGGATATTCAACCTTCACACTATCATCAGCTACTAATCTAAAATCAATAGCTTGAATATCCTTACTCGCATTTCCAGCATAATTTCCTTGTTTTACCCATGATTGCCATCCTAAATCAGAACTATGAACTCTATACTCCAAATGATATCCAGGAACATTTTCCAAGTTAAACATTACTTGTCTCATGGCATTACCATTAGATCCAATAGTATCCTCATTTTCAATATTGTCATAACTCAATGTTTGAGATGAAGTTTTGACAATTCCAGATAAATGTGAAGAATTAGGCATATTATTTAGTTTAAATCTTAATTGGTACAATGGTAAACTTCTTCCTGTTGTTCCAGCTGTATTTGGCTCAACAAAATAGGGTAGCCATTCTACACCAGCGTTATTAGCACAATATTCTAAATATGGTGTACTATTATCTCTTCCTAATGGTTGATTAATATGATTACTAGAATCATATCCATAGAAATTTGAAAAGCAACTTACATCAACTTCACCATTAACGCCTGAAACATGTCCATTTGATTGATATTGCCAACCATAAAGTCCTTTGTAATAATTGTTAACAAATCTCATTTTTTTACCATATTGTGCTACCCAAGAAACATATTTATGTATTCTTGGACTATTTAAATTTGAATTTAAATAACTAGTGTAACTATACACATGTGCTGTATATCCATTAGCATTTAAAATACTAATAAATGTTTCTGCATTTGCTGCATTTTGATCAACACTTAACCCTGCAACTGAACTATTAGATTCCATATCATAATAAACGGGGTATTGTAATTCTGAAGGTCTTACCCCATATTTTTTTAATAACCCTACAACATAATTTGCTTCATTTGCAGCTTTTGATGTATTAGTAGCATAACTATACATATAAATACCAAATGGCATTCCGACATTTCTACATCCTTGCAAATTGTTTCCAAATTGTGCATCTTCATGCATATTTCCTCCAGCAAAAGATGTTATTCTTAATATAGCTCCATCAACACCGCCTGATTTGACCGCAGACCAATTAATACCACCATTATAAGATGAAACATCAATTACTTTTTTACATTCACCATAACCAAAACGAACACCATCGCCATCATACATAGCTTTTTTCCCATTTTCATATCCCCAGCTTAAATCATATCCAGATCCTCTAACTAGAGATTGAGATATTTGGCTTTGTGAATTATTTTCTGTAATATATCCTGTCCCCTCATAACCGTCAGGATTAGACATCACTCCATCTTGAAAATTTTCATCTTCACTTACACTATAACTATATCGTGAAAGATCATCATTGCTATTATCTAATGCAAAAACCGAAACCGGTGAGATCATCGATAAACATAAAAACATGCTTAATACTTTCTTCACTATAAATTCCTCCCTAAAAACAATTTATATTATATATATCAAAAAAATAAATAACAATTAAAAAATGATAGATTGCTACCATTAATCTATCATTTTTTTAATATTTATGTAGATTCGTACTATAATCAATAAGAATTCTTGTATCATTGTGTAAATTTTGTAACGTATAAATCATTGTTGATTCTGGAATTGAAATACAACCTGCTGTAGCATTTCCGGTATCGCAATGTAAAAATATTGCAGAGCCTCTTCCAGGTATACAGTCTGTATTAAAATTAACAGCAATTGCATATTTATAAGCTTTTGTATATTTTGCCAAATGTTCTGCTGAATTCCATTTTTTTCCAGTTTGAGAAATATCAACCAATTTATTATAATAAATGCTATTACTATCATCCACCCAATAATGATTATTATTAAGTTTCAAATATGATCTTGTCGAACCAGGATTATTAGCTATACCAAAAGCTTGACCTAAAGTATAAATTCCTGTTGGTGTTTTTTTATCGCCTTCAGAACTTTTACCTATTCCATTTTTCCCAACTCTACCAGCTACCGAATAATTATTAGACCAATATCCATCATTTCCTTTTGTATGCATAGATACTGTAGCATAATTAGAATTATTTGCAGAAACAATTATCAATTGTGATACATTTTTAGAAACATTTAAATTTGGAACAAGAAAATTATAATTATAAAAACAATGATCTGTACTTCCTGGTGCACTTCCACCTTTTTCTACTAGCTTGATTTCTATCGCTTCTAGTCTATATGAATATCCTTCTGTCCCTGCACTTTCTCCATTCTTTGCCCAGCCTAACCAGCCAAATTCT
>NZ_JBNMGD010000082.1:0-2661 GCF_050872065.1 Methanobrevibacter sp. | reverse complement strand
TTATTTTCTTTTATAAATTTTCTATCTTCTTCTGTAACTTCAGCATTTACAAGAATAGAACTCATTCCTACATTGACTGCGCCTAATCCATCTTCTTTTAATTTATTACCAATCATGACAGATTTTTCAGGATTTCCTTTCATTTTTCTAAGTGCAACATTATATATTAATTCATCTGGTTTATCTTTGCCTACTTCTTCAGAGGTAATTACTGCATCGAAAAAGGAATAAACATTAAGTCTAACAAGTTTCTCCCATTGTTTGATTGAAATACCATTTGAAATAACTGCTAGGCGATATCCTCTACTTTTAAGATAGATTAATGTGTCGATGGTTTCTGCAAAAGGTCTTAAAAGTGCCATTTTAACGTTGTGGTAGGTAACCATTCCTAGTGCTATAAGCATTGGGTCTTCATGTCCTAAAACAACTTGGGTCAATATGTTAAAGTGCCTAGAGTAGTTAGATCCTTTTTCACGAATAATTGTTTTTAAAAGACCATATGCTTCATCTTTATCTAAAGGCAATCCATTATCTACCATTAATCCGATAGCTGCTTTTCTTGCGGTTTCAGCAAAATTTGAAGTGTCGAGTAATGTTCCATCTATATCAAAAAAAACTACTCGATCATTATCATTATTATTCATATGATTTTTATTATAATTTTAGGATTATTTAAATTTTTTTAGAAGAATGCATCTAAACTTTGTTGGATTTCGCCCTTTGCCATATCCTCTAAGTCACTTTTTGTATATCCAAAAGAATACATAATTCTCTCAATGGCAGGGATTAGTTGATTATTAATGTAATAATTCTTGTCATATTCATAACCTTCACTATACTCATAAGGAACTGCACGTTGACTAATTGAACCTTTTCCTTTAACAATTATATACTGAATAATGGTTCCATTAGACACTTTAACTCCATGTTCTTCAATTTTCCTTGCAGCTATCACATGAGGTCCAACTTGCTTGTATTTATCAAGAGGTTTAGTGATTTGTGTGTGGATAATCATTTCTTTTTTATCAACTTCACCTTTTCTAATTTTCTTTAGAACTTTTTTAACTTCATTAATTGCTTTATCAGCATCTCCTTCTTTTAAAATAGCCATTAAAACGGCTTCTTGAGTTTTCTTAACAATGGGTGCCCAGTCTCTTCTAACTAATTCTAATCCTTTAGCTATAATTTCTCCATTTTCAATTACAGCATATCTTTTTTTACTTACAAAAAATCCCCTTCTATAAAATCCTTCGTATTCAAGCTCCATACTCTCTGGAAGGGTTGAATTAAGATATTCTAGAAATATTTTAGCTTGGGCCTTGATTTCTTCTTCAAGTTCTAATTGTTCTTTTGTCTCATTAACCAATTATGACACCTATTTTAAAATTTGATGTAGCTTATTAATAATACTTTTCTAGTACAATTTTTCAAAATTATGTTGGATTTATTTACTTAAAATGGGATTATTCATGTTAATAATGCTTTAATTTACTTTTCAAATGCTCTTAGAGGTATTTTATATCTTTTAATCAATAATATATTTGTGAGGTCTGATATAATGAAAAAAAGATTGATTTCAAGCTATGATGAGGTAAATGACACTTTTGTTGGGAAAATTGATGGTGAAATTGGTTTTTGTGTTGACTTTGATATTTCGGATGGAGTATTTCTTGGAATCAACAAGAATAACTGTCCAAATTCAGTATACATATGTAATGCATCTAGTGTGTTGAATGTTTCAAAACAGACTTTAGAAAATTCAAATGTTAAAATTAAGATTAATTGTAATTCAATATGTTTGTATTTCACAATGTTTATTGAAAATCTGTGTATATGTTCTCTTAGATGTAAAAACATATTTGATATTCCACTTGTTGACTTTGAAATGGATAGTAACTTTTAAGGTTACTATCTATTAAATTTTAAATATTACTAAATAAATATAATATTTATACTTATGGAGATGATGTCATGGATAATCCGAAAATAAATGTTAATTCAGCAGATGAGATTGTAATTGTTATTCCTGAAGGCATTGATGAAGGCGAGTTAGTAATTGATTTAGATGAATTGAGCATAGATCTTGAGCAGTTAAGTGATGATGTCAATATTTTAATTGAAGTTGAAGGTGCTGATGAGTTAAACGGTGATTTCATTAGTGATTTTATATTAGAACCTAATGAATGGTATTTCGATGATGATCCTTATGGCATTGTATATTATGAATTTCCAGAAGAAGATTAGTTAGGTGTAATTAATGGATTATGAAGTTTCATATTATGTTTTGGATGAAGATGGCAAAGTAAATTCAAGTAATGAACCTTATATTGCTGATGATGATTTAAAAGAATTACTGTTATCTATCATGGGCGATGAAGTTCCTGAAGAAGAAATTCAGAAAATTTTAGATGCTTCAGCTAATGAAAAGTTAACAGAAGATGAATTTGATAAATTGGTTGATGAGTTTATTTTGAAAAATAAATAGTAAAATTACTATTTTTACTCTAAAAAGTAAAACATTTATATATAATGATAAAGTAATATTTTATTATCATTATTCAATAAGGCTCTTTTTTGCTCTCAAAATTGACTTATTACTAATCTTGCAAATAAGTTAATAGAAAAGAGACTTACTGACAGCGATTATTATTTATATAATTA
>NZ_JBNMGD010000064.1:0-5721 GCF_050872065.1 Methanobrevibacter sp. | reverse complement strand
TTTGTTTTTAATAAGTATTAAATTTATTTAATTTATATAATAATTAAATCTACATTTTATTGGTATAAGTTATAAGTTATAACTTATGAATTATATGTAATAAGAGGTGTATTTCAAGTGTAACTTTTAAAATAAGAAAATTATTTATAATTATTTTATATATAAATAATATTGTATAATTTATTTTAGGAGATATTATGACTAATAGGAAAATACAGATGCCTCGTGAAGTTTACATAGACCCGGGTATTATACATGATACTGCTGAAATTTGTAATTCTTTGCATCTAAGTGATGATTTTTTAATAGTGACTGGTTCACATACATATGATATTGGTGTAAAACCAGTTATTGCAAGCTTAGAGAAGGATAATTTATCTTATGAAGTAATTAAGGTTGATAATGCTTCTGAAGAATCAATTTCAGAAGTTGAAGAGTTAATCACTCCGGAAACTACTGTTTTAGGTGTTGGTGGGGGAAAAGTTATTGATGTGGCTAAATTATCATCATTCAATCAAGGCGTGTACTTTGTATCCATGCCAACAACAGCTTCACATGATGGTATTGTATCTCCTTTAGCATCCATAAAAAATCCAAATACTTCAATATCTGTTACTGCACATTCTCCAATAGCTGTTATTGCTGATTCTGAAATTATTGCACAATCTCCATTTAGATTACTTGCTGCAGGTTGTGCTGATTTAATTTCTAACTTCACAGCTATAAAAGATTGGGAATTAGCGCATCGTTTAAAAAATGAATCCTTTAGTGAATCTGCTGCAGCATTATCAATAATGTCTGCTCATTTAATCACTGATAATATAACTGATATTAAACCTAATCTTGAACCTAGTGCACGTATTGTTATGAAATCATTGTTCAGTGGGGGAATGGCAATTAGTATTGCAGGTTCATCACGTCCAGCAAGTGGATCTGAACATTTATTCTCACATGCATTAGATAAAATTCTTGAAAAACCAGCATTACATGGTGAACAATGTGGTATAGGTACAATAATGATGATGTACTTGCATGGTGGCGATTGGAGAATTATTAAAAATGCTTTGGAAGCTGTTCAAGCTCCAACAACTGCTGCTGATGTTGGTATATCTGATGATGAGATTATTGATGCATTAGTCATGGCAAATAAGATTAGGCCTGATAGATACACTATTTTAGGTGATAATGGAATTTCTCGTGAAGCAGCTTATGAACTTGCTTATAAAACTGAGGTGATTTAGATGATTACATTAATAGGTAAAGATTTGGCTAAAAAAGGTCAAGAATTTGTTTTTTTAGGTCCAGCTGATGAATGTGAAAATTGTAGATTCAAATCATCTTGTGTTGGAAATTTAGAATTAAATAGAAAATATGTTGTTGTAAATGTTAAAGAGAATGAACAGAAATGTCCGATTCACTCTGGAGGTATTGTGGTCCCTGTTGAGATTGATAGAGCTCAAGTCGATTTATTGACTGCTTCTAAAAATACTTTTGAAGGATCAACATTTACATTTAATGCTCCTGATTGTGATGAGGCATGTGAATTCCATGATTTATGTTTCCCAGAGGGATTACAAGAAAATGATAAATGTATTTTATTAAATAACCATGGAAAACATAAAGGAGAATGTAAAAAAGGATATAAACTCAATAAACTTACTTTAGGATTTGTGATATGATGAAAAATACTAGTGGTAATAGTTCTAGTAAAAAGAATGCAGGATACAAAGCTGCTGAATATGTAAAGGATGGAATGGTTTTAGGATTAGGTACTGGTTCAACAACTCACTTTTTCATTGAAAAAGTTGGTATGAGAATCAAAGAGGAAGGAATAAGTGTAAAAGGTATTCCAACATCTTTTCAGTCATTATTAATTGCAAAACAATGGAATATTCCAATCACTACTTTAGAAGAAAATGACATTGATTTATCTGTTGATGGTGCAGATGAAGTGGATGGAGAATTTAATTTAATAAAAGGTGGTGGAGCAGCTCATACAAAAGAAAAAATTGTTGATTATGCTGCAGAACAATTTATTGTCATTGTAGATGAATCAAAAGTTGTAGAAGAATTAGGTAATTTTCCTGTACCTGTTGAGGTTTTACCTGATGCATCTCGTACAGTAATTAAGGAATTGGAGGATATGGGAGCTAAATGTGAAATCAGAATGGCTCAAAGAAAAGATGGTCCTGTAATTACTGATAATGGTAATTTTGTAATTGATGCTAAATTTGATAAAATAGAATCACCAAAGCACTTGGAAATTGATATAAATACTATTCCTGGTGTTGTTGAAAATGGAATATTTACACAAATGGTTGATAAAGTCATTGTTGGTACAGATGATGATACTAAAGAATTAGATGTGATATAATGCCTATCGGTGCTGGAATACCATTTGACCTAAAAGATATGGGTTACAAAATAGCTATCATATTTGGGTTTTTAATTGTAATTTATGGTGTTTTATGGTTGCTTGTTGAGTTAAATATGATTCCTGCAATATTCTTTGTAATATTTCCTCAAATTGTTTTGATTTTAATTGGAATTAGTATTATTTACTTTGCTTTTGACCGTAAAAAGAAATATTATTAATTTTTTTTAAAAAAAGAAAATAAAAGAGATTTTATAATCTCTTCTATCTTTTAGTTGTTATTAATATTTTTTTACTTGTGGAACTATAATATTTGTTTCCGTTATATTTAATATATCCTGTGAATTTACCTTTTTTAGTTAATTTGGTAATTTTAAATGTGGCTTTACCTTTAGAATTGGTAATTGCTTTGTAAGTTTTACCATGGATTTTAAGATAAACAGTACCTTTGGATATATATTTGCCTTTACTGTCTTTTAAAGTAATTGTGTATTGTTTAATTTTTGTTTTTACTCTAAAAGTCTTTTTATAAGCAGTAATCTTTGATGGTTGTTTTATAGCTTTAATTATCACACTTCTAGTGCTGGATTGGTATGTATTATCTCCATCAAATTTAATGCTTGCTTTTTTAGATCCAATAGCAGTAGCTTTTATTTTAAATGTAACTATTCCTTTTGAGTTTGTTTTTGCAGTGTAAGTTTTACCATTATAATTCATAGTTATTTTTTTATTTGCTAAAACTTTACCTTTTGCATCTTTAAGTGCTATGTTATAATTGTATCCTTTAACAAGTATTGTTAAGTAAAGATTTTTATTAGCTAAGGATAGGGAGGTTTTAATCCTATCATCTTTAACTGTAATAGTTCTATTTACAGTATTTGGGGCATAGTTATCATCACCTGCAAATGTAATAGTTGAAGTGTAAACACCTGTAGTTAATGAAAGGGGAATAATTGCAGTACCATTTTCATTAGTTTTGATGTTGAATTTAGCACCATTAATAGTAATAATTATCTCTTTATTTGCTAATTTTTCTCCATTTTGACTAATTAAAGTAATCTCAAATTCACCTTTTTTATATCCTACTGTTACATCAGATGCATCAACGGTTGTGGTTTCTTTATCAGAATAAGTCCTAATAACATTTTCTGCACTTTGATATTTGTTATCTGCTCTTACAAGGTAACTTACAACTGTAGGGGGGAATGGTAATGAGTCCAAGTTGTATGAATTAGCACCGATGGTTACGTTGTAATATCCTCCACCAAGTAAAATACCAATTCTGCTTCCGGAAATTGAGTTGTTGAATATGGCTTCGTTTCCAGATCCGTAAGCTGTAATTCCACTTATTTTACAGTTTGAAATAGTGTTGTTGTATACAGTGTGACCTTTAGAGTGCATAAGGTAAATTCCTTCTTTTGCACCTGAGATAGTATTATTAAAAATAGTTACATTTGGTCCGGTTCCGTGTCTTACGTCGATACCATGATTGATTGCATTGGTAATTGTATTTTCAGCAATAATTCCATTAGGTGAACCAAAGTTCATGATTCCTGTGGTGTATACCTCATGAACATTGTTTTTGGTAATTGTACTATATTTACAGTATTCTTGGAAAATACCCCAAGAAGCACCACTCACATCACATCCAGTAATTATTAACTTAGAATTTGAATTTGCATAGATTCCTGCAGTTTTATATTCGTTAGTACTTGTACCAACTTTGGTAGTATCATATTTAGGATATTGGGCTTTAATATTTAAGTCACTTACAACAACATTAGTAGTATTTAATACGTATAATACTGCATTGTATGCTATAGCATATCCTCCATCATTAGTTGGTTTTTTAACTTTGTCTGCAACATTATTCAAGTATTGGGTGTTGGTAAAGTTAATTCCAGTATATCCAACTAAAGTAGCATTGTTACCTATAATTTTAATATTTTTATCAATGTAGATTGAAATGTTATTGTAAATGGCATTTGGGGTAAAACTTAATGTATCTCCGTCATTCATGCTATTAATAATATTTTGAATCTCGGTATTTGATAATCCTTCTGGAACGATATGTTCAGTTCCAGTTTTATTTAAAATGGAATCATAATCTATACTGATATCTTTTGGTGCATTAATTCCTGTAAAAGCTATGTAATTGGGAGTATAAGATGAACTATCGCTGAATGTACCCATCATATCTTCTGGACTTTGGTATTCAGATTTTGCTTCTGCAACATAATATACAAAGGTTGGTGGATATGGTAAATTATCTAATGCAAATGTATTTTCCCCAACAGTAATGTTTTTGTATCCTCCACCAAGTAAAATACCAATCCTAGATTTTTGCATTTTATTGTTGGTTAATATAATATTTGTTGAACCGTAACAACTAATTGAACTGATAGTACAGTTAATTAAAGTGTTGTTAGATGCAGTGTGGCCAGATGAATGCATTAAGTAGATTCCTTCTTTTGAGCCAATTACTGTGTTATTAATAATTTTTACATTAGGTCCTGTTCCATGTCTTACATCAATACCGTGGTTTTTAGCATTGATTATTGTGTTGTTTTCGATTATGGTTCTTGGAGATCCGAAGTTTAAAAATCCTGTTGTTTGTTGATTTTTAATAGTATTATTTGTTACATGTCCATTAGCACAGTATTGGAAGTATAATCCCCAAGAAGATCCTTCTAAAACATTATTTTTGAAAGTTAAATTGTTTGCATTCATCGCATAGACTAATGTATTAGAATAAGTAGCAGCACTATTTGCACCACCAATTATTTTTAAACCATTAATCACAACATTATTATCATTAACAATGTATAATGTAGCAAAATTTGCAATTGCATATCCTCCGTTATTGGTATCTTTATATATAATTTCAGGAGTATTTTCTTTAGAAGGTGTGTCATATCCTATTAATTCTGCTCCATTACCATTTATGATAATGCTTTTGTTTACATAAATACAGATGTCTTTGTAAGTTCCAGTTTCGAAGTCAAGGATATCCCCATCTTTCATACTGTTAATTGTATTTTGGATTGTGTCACTATCTGATCCAACTGTGACAGTATGTTGTGAAGATGTTTGAGTAACGTAGTCTTCATATTCATTTGATATTGGTATGTCATTATTTTCTTGTATTGTATTGATGTCTGAAGTTGTATTTTGAGCAGATACGTTGCTTATACAAAAAAATAGGAGTAAAACTAATGATATAACCAATATTTGTCGTTTTTTATTCATTATTTTTCCTCATTTTAATTATAATGTATTGCTTAATATCATTGAAAGATAGACTATTAGTCGATAAGCAATATATTATATATTGTATTGTTTATTAT
>NZ_JBNMGD010000073.1:0-3577 GCF_050872065.1 Methanobrevibacter sp. | reverse complement strand
GATAATATTGATTAACAAACTATTTAAATATTACATATTAAAATAATTTAATATAAACTATATTTTGAAAATAAAATTAAAATGGTGTAATAATTGAAAATTGATACAGAAGAATGTGGAGTTTGCGAAGACTGCATTGATGTGTGCATAGAAGAAGCAATTAAAAGAAAAGCATATACTGTAATTATTGATTCTGAAAAATGCGATGATTGTGGAGAATGCGTTGATGTTTGCCCAGTTGGAGCTATTTACAAAGAATAGGCACAAAATATGAAAATAAAATTTACTTTAATTGATTACATAATAATCATTCTAATTATAATTGCAATTGCATTTGCATTTATACACATAACAACAGATGATTCCTCAGACATACAAAAAACAGCATTTGATGCATCTACAATAAATAAAATTCCAGATACTTATTCCAACTATTATAAAGACGGATACATTGTAAATGCTACTGTTGATGGATTTAATGCAAGTACAGGTGAGAGAACAACAATAAATGGTACTGTAAATTGGATTGGAAATGATGGTGGAACAGATGTCAAAATATTAATTGAATCTAACAACAAATCATATCTTGCTGGATTGTATAAAAGTGTTCCAGAAGCAGATATTTACATAGATAAAATTTCACTTGAAACAGATCACAGCACATATCCTAATCTAGTGGAGATTAAAACAAATCCAGAGAATATCTCAACAATTAATGATTTAAATAAAAATCTATCAAGTAATAATTTTGAAATATCAACAACTATCTCACTTAATTCAATTAATTTAATGAAAATCCAAGAAATAACAAACAACATCAATTCACATGATAAAAGAGTTGCTATCAAAACACCTAGTTCAGGATTAGGAAATGAGTTAATATTGGAAAAAGCCAATAAACAAACACTTAATGAAGCTAATTCTGTTTTAGGCAATATTCATGGACTTACAGACGAAATTACTATTAGAATATACGACTGTAACGAAAGTCAATTAGACCACATTAAAAAGAATTACGATGTTAAAAATATAAGAATTTTTTAAGTTGTGTAAATAATGAGCATTATTTATTCTAAGTTAACTTCAATGATAAATAAGATTAGTGATGAATTTCATAAATCTTTTTTATTTACCACTATATTTTCCATTTTAAGATTCATTGAAAATCAATGGACCAATAGTTATTTTAAAAAATTATATCCTAATGAAGAATTTTTAAATTTTTTAAATAAAAGTAACATCCTGAAAAATCATTTATTTAATCCATTAATAGTGCTTTTATTATTCTCATTCTTTTTAATTCTATCAATGAATTCCCCATCGACAAGTTTAGTTATTACTCTACTAATAGGATTCATAGCCTTTTTCATAGGATCAACAATATTGCCAAAATATTTCTTAAACAATAATAATATCAAACTTATAGAATTTAATAAAAAAGACATATATTCTATTGGTTTTTGTTTAATATTAGTTAGTATTGTATTTTTTGTAATGTGTATTGCATCTATTGGAGGGATTCCTCTACTAAAACCCTCAATAAGATACCTATTAAAACCTATCCTTACAATGCCTGTGTTTTTAATAATACCTGGAACCTGTTTAGTAGCTAGCACTTATTTGAAAGATTACCAGATGAAAAATATTACTCGTTCACAAGCACGATTTAGATTCCTATTTTTACTTGTCATGAACTGTGCATTATTATTGCTTCTAGGTTATAGGACACCACTACTTGCAGCATTTCTTATTATAATTATAATTGGTTTTTATGGAAATATTATTTCTCTTTGGGAAGTCGTAATTGGTGGAGTAATTAGTGTAGGTGCAATCATTGGAATTGGCTATTTTAGATCACTGGGTGAAATGACAATAACTTCATCCACAAATCCATTTTACACATTACAATCAAGAGCAGATTTTACATTACATGTTTTGAACTTGCTCGATTTTGTTGGAGGTAATTTTGGATTAACACATGGTCAATTACTTGCTAGTTCTATTCCAGGAAGTGATTTAGGACCAAGAATGCTTGTTGGAAAAATCATCGCATGGAGAACAGAAGTTACAGTCACCCCTACATTAATTGGACAGATGGTAATTGACTTTGGTAAAATCGGAGCAGCTATCGAAATGTGCATTTTAGGATTCATTTTAGGTATTGGATTTAAAATAATGCAAAAAAGTAAAAATTATTTTTACATTGCTATTTACTCATTAATTTTAACATACTCAATTTTAGGCATAGAAACAGGAATTTTAGACATACAAGTTTTATTATACTTTGCAATAGCTATTTTCATATATTTAATTAATATCAAAAAATCAAAAAATAACTAATTTTTCTATGAATTAATAATACTAAATTAGACAAATAACACTAATTAGTATTACTTTCATAACCTTTATATAATCTAATTAAATAATTATAGTATATATCAAGGAATAAAACGGAATTATTAACAATTAAATTTAATAAAAGAAACATTTATCCTGATATTCATAAAAATAGTTAAAAAATACATTTTAAAGATATTACTAATTTAAAAGTAAAATCAAAAAAAGTATTACTATTAATGGAGGAATTAAATTTGCATATACCTGATGGATTTATCCCTATCACACAATGCATCATATATTATATAATTTTAATCGTTGCATTATACTTCTCTGTAAAATGGGCTAGGTCAAACCTAGATGAAAAACGCATACCTCTTCTAGCAGTGCTTGCAGCAGGTATCTTCGCAATCATGTCCATGAACATGCCAATACCATTTGGTACAAGTGGCCACATGGTTGGTGGAGCATTAGTAGCTATTGTATTCTTAGCACCTGAAGCTGCTGTTTTAGTATTCACCGTTGTTTTACTCATTCAAGCATTAATCTTCGGAGATGGAGGAATTACTGCTTTAGCAACTAATGTGTTAAACATGGGAGTTATTGGAGGATTTGTAGGATTATACACATTTAAAGGATTATACAAAAAAATAGGAAAATACCCTGCAGCCGGAGTTGCAGCATGGTTAGCTACAGTAATTGCGGCATTAGCAGCAGCTATTGAAATGGGTATTGCAGGAACTTTCCCAATGAATATTGGTATCCCATCAATGCTTTTATATCACTTGTTCATTGGAATAATCGAAGCTGTATTAACAGTGATTGTTCTTGCAGCATTAGACAAATTCAGACCAGATTTACTCTGTTGGAATAAACTTGGAGGAAGTGAGTAAGATGGATAAAAAAGATAGTTATTTAATTATTATCGCAGTTGTCATATGTGTCATAATTGCTTGCCTCTCACCATACATCGCATCAGGCGATCCAGATGGTCTTGAAAAATCTGCAGAAGATGCTAATGTTCCTGAAGATTTCCAAATAGAAGAAATCAATGGAATACCAGATGCATTATTCCCAGATTATGCATTTTCAAGCGCTCCTGATAACCAAGGATTACAAGTTGTTTCATTGATAATTGGGATAATAATAACACTTGGTATCGGATACGGGGTTGCTTTAATAGTAAGGAAAAATTAACTTATTTTTCCTCTTTTTTCTCTTTTTAAAGTAAAATTAATAT
>NZ_JBNMGD010000007.1:0-42211 GCF_050872065.1 Methanobrevibacter sp. | reverse complement strand
CACAGATAGAAATAGAGATTTTATTGTTAAAGGAACATTTATATTCTTTATTTCATTAATTATCTTAATTATATTAATTTTTGTTTAATTTAATATAATTACGATTAATTATTATTAAAATTAATCCGAGTAAATATAAAAACCAAATCATAATGTCTGTGGGTCCAGTTTCTATCCAAATTAATGTGTGTGTTAAAATAATGGAGTAGATTCCAACTCCAATTCCTTCTTTTAATTTATAAACCATTCCAATAAATAATCCTAAGAATAACATTTGAATTGCAAGACCAATTAATCCAAAGTCAAGAGTGACAGGTCCAAATAATGTTGATGTAAGGCAAACAGTATAATGTAATACATATTCACCAATAAATGTTCTAGGACTTCCAGATGAAAAAATCATGCTTAGAATATGTCCGTTTGTTGAACCAGCAAGAGGAATTATTTTTTCAAAAACTTCTAAAGTAAATGCTGCTCTATAAAATACTAATTGAGCAGGATTTAATGTCCAATGTTGGTTGACTATTGATTGGGATGCAATATATCCTATGGCCATTAGCCCAATAACTATTGCTGCGATAAATAAAATTCCTATTTTTCTAGATATTTTATTCTTATAATAAAGTGTAATAAAAGAACTTCCTAAAATTCCCAAAACAGATGTTCTGTATCCATTAAGACCAAATATTAAAGCCCCAGCTGCAACTAAAATCAGGTATTTTTTATCATAATATTTTGCAAGAAGGATGTTTATCATTATTAAGAATAATGGATATGCTATTCTCCAAATGTTTGTTGTTGCATTTGACTTCAAAACACTATCAAAAAGAGGGATTCCCCCAATTAACACTATATTTAAAGCTTGTAATACTAAAGCTATTAAAACAAGAATTACTAATGTTTTTTCGGATGTAAAATTAATCTCTTTTGTATTATCCACTTTGATTTTATTTTTAACAATTAAAAATCCA
Source organism: Methanobrevibacter sp. (assembly GCF_050872065.1). GTDB lineage: Archaea > Methanobacteriota > Methanobacteria > Methanobacteriales > Methanobacteriaceae > Methanocatella. The sequence continues at coordinate 41,240 of NZ_JBNMGD010000007.1, read as the reverse complement.
CCTGAAAAGATTATACATGCGAAAATAATGATTAAAAACACACTCATGTTGAGAGGGTCTTCAAATCTGTAGTCAAATGACCCTATATAACCCATTACTAAAAAGACTAAAATTGCAACTACAATTATTAATGGATTAAAGAAATCAATTTTCTTAAAATTCATTTTATCCTCCGAGTTCCAGGGAAGAGATACATAAGTTTCCACCAAAGTTTGGCATAGCAGCTACATGAGTATGAACATAGCTTGCAAGTGTATTTCTTTGCATAAATCCATCTTGATTATTATAAGATCCTTTTCCTCTTAATATATTGAATGCTAGTTTGTTTTTAATATTGCTATTGTCTACAATGACTTTTGAATAATGGAACTCATGACCATTGAATTTTTCACCTTTTTTGGAGATAATATTATCCTCTTTTACTTCCGCGATAGTATATTTCAGTGCTTGTACTCTATCTGTTAGAATAGCTTTGTAAGGATATATATTTGCCATGTGATCTTCATGTATTGAATTCATAAGATACATTAAACCACCACATTCAGCAAATATAGGTCTATCTTCTAGATGGAAGTTCTTGATTTGTGATAGCATATTTTTATTTGCATTAAGTTCTTTGGAAAATAATTCGGGATATCCTCCACCAATGTATAATCCATCAACATCAGGTAACTCTTCATCATTCAGTGGTGAGAAATACATTATTTTAGCATTATTTGCTTCGAGTGATTCAATATTTTCCTTATAATAAAAGTTAAACACTTCATCATAAGCGACTCCAATTTTAACAGGTTGTTTGTTTATTTTGTTCCAAATTGGTGTAATTTCAGATGTGAGTTTTGGTGCTGTTTTTGCAATTTCAACTAACTTGTCCAAATCAATTGAATTTTTAATAACTTCTGACCATAAATCAATAAATTTAAGTGAATTTTCCCTTTCACGAGCAGGAACAAGACCCAAATGTCTTTGTTCAATAGAAATATTGTCGTCACGTATTATTCCTCCGATAACTTCAGTATTTGTTATTTCTTCAATTGATTTTTTGGTTTTTTCATAATGTGCCTTATTCTTGACTTTATTCAAGATAATTCCTGCAATATTGATTTCAGGATCTAATGCCTTAAAGCCCAAAACAATAGCTGCTGCACTTTTGACTAAGCTTCTGGAATTAATGATTAAAATCACGGGGGCTTTTAGAGATTTAGCTATTGATGCGGTACTGCCAATATCATTTATGGAATCGATTCCTTCATAAAGTCCTCTCACTCCTTCAATAACAGCTATATCTTTTTTATTCATTCCTTTAAGATAAGAATCTCTAACTTGGCCTTCTTTCATAAAAAAAGAATCTAAATTTCTTGAAACATTTCCAGTAGCTAATGTGTGGTAAGATGGATCAATATAATCTGGCCCAACTTTGAATGGCTGAACATTATATTTTTCACTTAGTGCTTTCATTATTCCGGTAGCTATTGTGGTCTTTCCAACAGCACTTCCGGTTCCTGCTAAAATAATTCTCATGTTTAATAATATATTTATATATTTTATTAAAAAGTTATCTTTTTAAAATTAAATATTGTACTTTTTTTTAAAAATTAGCTATTTTTATATAATATTAAAAATAAAATTTAATTCATAATATATGGTGGTAAAATGAGAATTTTATTAATTCATTCTGATTATTTAAATTATAATGTAAAAAACAAAACACCTGTAGCTGAAGATATTGAGGATGCTAAAAAAGAAGGTTCCTTTGATGATTCTTTAGTAGTATTTACAGCTGTTGAAAAAGATGATGAAAATAATCCAGAAGGTATTGTTAAAAATTTAGTTAGTGAAGTTAAAAAAACTAATGATCAAGTTAAAGCTGAAAATATTGTATTATATCCATATGCTCACTTATCTTCTTCATTAAGCTCTCCAAAAGTTGCAGTACAAATCTTAAAAGATGCAGAAGAAGCTTTACTTGCTGAAGATTTTAATGTAAAAAGAGTGCCTTTCGGATGGTATAAAGCATTTGAAATCTCCTGTAAAGGTCACCCATTAAGTGAACTTTCTAGGACTATAACTGCTGAGGATGCAGATGAAGCTAAAATTGAAAGAAAACCTTCAAAATGGCAAATTCTTGAAGGAGATAAAATTACTCAAATAGAAGACTTTGAATTTGATAATAAAAGTTTCAAACAGTTAGTTGATTACGAATTAGGTTGTGGAGCATCTGATGAAGGTGAACCTCCTCATGTTAAATTAATGAGAGAAAAAGAAATTTGTGATTATGAACCTGCGTCTGATGTCGGAAACCTTAGATGGTATCCAAAAGGTAGATTGATAAGAGATTTACTTGCTGATTATGTTTACAACCTTACTGTAGATAATGGAGCAATGCCTATTGAAACTCCAATTTTCTATGATTTAGATAATGAGGCAATATACCAACATGCATACAAATTTGGTGAAAGACAATATAGAACAGACACCAAAAAGAATTTGATGCTTAGATTTGCATGCTGTTTTGGAGCATTCAGAGTAATGGCTGATTCATACTTAACTTGGAAAAACTTACCTGCTAAACTTTATGAATTATCCACTTACAGTTTCCGTTTTGAGAAAAAAGGGGAAGTTGTTGGTCTTAAAAGATTAAGAGCATTCACCATGCCGGATTTCCATTCATTCTGTGCGGATATTCCAGCATCTCTTGATGAATTCTCAAATCAAACTGACATGTGTATGAGTACTGGTAGGGATTTAAACTTGGATTTTGAAGTAATTTTCAGAGCAACCCAAGATTTCTTCGATGAATATGAAGAATGGATGTATGAAATTGCTAGAAAATTCGAAAAACCAATATTATTAGAAATCCTACCTGAAAGACATCATTATTGGGTATGTAAAATCGACTTAGCAAATATTGATGCTTTAGGTCGTCCAATTGAAAACCCAACCGTTCAGCTTGATGTTGAAAGTGCTGGAAGATTTGATATTTCCTATTTGGGAGAAGATGGGGAACAACATACTCCAACTATATTACATTGTTCTCCAACAGGAAGTATTGAAAGAATTTTATGTGCAATGCTTGAAAAAACTGCGATTGAATTAAATGAAAGATCTCCAATGTTACCAACTTGGTTAAGTCCAATACAAGCAAGAATATTAACTGTTGGTGAATCCCACAAGGAATTTGCAGAAGAACTTTATGCTAAAATTAATGCTTCAAACATCCGTGTAGATGTTGATGATAGAGATGAAAGTGTAGGTAAGAAAATTAGAAATGCATCTAAAGAATGGATTCCATACATTTTTGTCGTTGGAGACAAAGAAGTTGAATCTGGTAAATTCCAAGTAACTGTACGTGAAACTGGTGAAAAAGTTGACATGACTGTCGATGAGTTAATTGTTGAAATTAATGAAAAATGTGAAGGAAAACCTTTCAGAAGATTACCTTTACCTAAAGATATCTCAAGAAGGATTAACTTCCAATAAATAATTATATTTATAATTTAACTAATACTATAATATGGAGGAAATTTAATGAACCCAATGTATAAAATAGGAGAAGCTCTTATTGGAGATGGTCCAGAATTAGCACACATTGATTTATTGATTGGTGATAAATTCGGCCCTGTTGGTCAAGCTTTCGCTAATGGTTTATCAAACTTATCTGTAGGACACACTCCTTTAACAAGCGTAATTAGACCTAATTTAATGACTAAACCAGCTACTTTAATTATTCCTAAAGTAACTGTTGGTGATTTAGACGATGCTAGTAAAATATTTGGACCTGCACAAACTGCTGTTGCAAGAGCAGTTGCTGATGCAGTAGAAGAAGGATATATTCCAAAAGAAATTGTAGAAGATATTGTAATTAATGTAAGTGTATTCATTGATCCATCTGCAAAAGATTTCAGGAAAATTTATCAATACAACTATGGGGCAACAAAATTAGCTATCAGAAGAGCAATGGAAGATTACCCATCCATGGAAAAAGTTTTAGCTGAAAAAGACCGTGGAACTCACCCAATCATGGGATTCAAAGTCAAAAAACTTTGGTCACCACCATACTTACAAGTTGCACTTGATTTAGATAATGAAGATGCAATGGAAAGAATTATCAATGACTTACCAGACAATGATAGAATTTTACTCGAAGCAGGAACTCCTCTTGTTAAAAAGTTCGGGGTTGGTATTATTGGAAAAATCAGAGCATTACGTCCTGATGCATTTATCATTGCTGACTTAAAAACTTTAGATGTTGGTCGTGTTGAAGTTAAAATGGCAGCAGATGAAACTGCTGATGCTGTAGCTATTTCTGGTCTTGGTACTGTTGAATCTATTGCTAAAGCTATTCACGAAACTCAAAAACAAGGTATCTATTCTATCTTAGATATGATGAATGTTTCTGGATTTGAAGAAAAATTAGCTAAACTTCCTGATGACTTAAAACCAGACATTGTTTTATTACACAGAAATGTTGATATGGAAACCTACAGAGCAGAACACGGTGAAGACACTAGTGATATGACTGAATGGGGTAACATTAAAGATATTAAAGCACTTCTCGGCGATAAAGGACTCGTTGCTGTTGCAGGAGGTATTAAACCTAGCAATGCTGAAGATGCTATTGAAAAAGGTGCTAATATCATCATCGCTGGTAGATACATCATTGGTTCTAGAGATGTAAGAAGAGCTGCACAAGACTTCTTAGAACACTTTGAACCAGATCCAGACAATATGAGACTTGCTATGGATGAAGATGAAAATATTGAAGTAAAAGATGATTAGTAAATTAGATTTTTTCTAATTTACAACTATTTTTTTTAAAATGGAGCTTTTATTATGGGATTTTGCAATTCATGTGGAAGGCCAATTGTAAAAGAAGATTACGGAACTAATAAAGATGGAAGTTTGAATCCTGATTTTTGTAAAGATTGTTATCAGAATGGTGAATATACTGAACCTGATATAACTTTAGCAGAAATGATTACAAGAAAAACAGAAGAAATGATGGAAAAAAATCCGAGGTTGCCTGAAACACAAGCTACTGGTATTACTGCATTGTTTATTCCAGGACTTAAGAGATGGAATCCTGAGTTTCAAGATGATTATAAAACTCTTTAATCCTCTCTTTTTAAAATAAATTCTTTAACTCTATTTGCTATGTATTCATCATGAGTTTTCATGGTTTTAATTTTGTATAATTCTTCTTCTAAGTCGTTAATTTTATCAACTAACTCATTATATTCTAAACGAAGAGTATTGTAATCTTTTTCTAGTCCTTCATTTAATTCATATATTTCAGCATAACTAGTTTTTGTATTAAGATTTTCTTGTTTTAATTGATCATATTTTTCTGAAACTTGATTATAACTATTTTTAATTGTTGAATTGTCATCGTTTAATTTAGAACATTTAGTTTTAAGATTTTTATTTTCTTCTTTAATACTTGAATATTTTGTTTTTAAGTTTTCATTCTCAGTTTTGATATTGGTAAATTTTGTTTTTAAATTTTCGTTTTCAATAATCAATTTAGAATACTTATCTTTCATTTTTTCGTTTTCTTGTTTGAGATGGTTGATATTATTCTTTTGTAAGGATTTATATTTGTTTTCAACATCTTTTAAAGAGGAAAGTTCTGTTTTTAATTTTTCAATTTCTTCTTCATATTTTGAAGAGGAGTTTAAATTTTCATCTATTTTTTCATTCAATTGTTTCACTTCCTTAACATAAAAATAATTAGCGACTTTTAAAAATTCGTTTTCTTCTTCTCGGTCATTGAGATTCTCAATTTCGCTATTTGGGATAATTAGAACTTCCTCACCATTATTATAGATGTCTTCGTTTTTAGGAATGGTAATTTGAATTTGTTCTGTGGTGTATTTTTTCTTTTCACCATTTTTCAGTGTTCTGTTATATTCTCTTGAATATTTTTTTACTTTACCTTTCCCAAATTTCATAAATTATCTCCTTATGATATAAACATAATTTTGATTTTTTAATTAAATAAATATTTTGTAGCTAATTTAATGTGGAGGTTCGGATTTCTTTAATATTTTTTAAAAAATTATTTTAATTAATTTATATAAACTAGTTTCATGAAAGTTTTTGGAATTTGTGCAAGTCCTAGGTTAAATACAACCCATTATGTTTTAAATAATGCTTTGAATTGTTTAAATGAGCATGGATTTGATACTGTATTGTTCGATTGCAATGCTAAGGATTTAAAGCCTTGTATGCATTGTGATTATTGTCTTGAACATAAAAAGTGTATTATTGATGATGATATGAAAGAGGTTTATGAATCCCTTTTAGATGCTGATGGAATTATTCTAGCAACTCCAGTTCAATCAGGTTCCATTTCAGCAAATTTGTCAATCATTATGGATAGAACCAGAGCATTGGAAGCGATTGACTATAATATTTTAAGAGGAAAAGTGGGGATGAGTATTGCTGTTGGTGGTGATCGCACTGGTGGTCAGGATTTTGCTCATTTAGCTAATATTACTTATTTTATGATACATGGAATTATTCCTGTTAGTGGTGGTCCATTTGGTTCCAATCTGGGAGCATCTTTTGGTCCAATGATTCATTAGATGATGTTAAAAAAGATGATTATGGAATGGAGTCATTAAATAGGACTTTAGTTGAATTTGAAAATTTTTTAAATAAGTATATTTAAATACTAAAATCAAGTTAAATTAATAGTAACTAATTTTTAAGGTAATATTATGGCGAATAAGTTAGTGAGAGGTAGTTTAATAATTCTTATAGGTAATGTAATTTTCCGTATTGGAGGTTATATCTATCGTTTTTTAATGGCAATTCTACTTGGACCTACTGCATACGGTATTTTAGGGATTACTTTGCCATTTCAAGGAATTTTTCAGACTTTATCTGCTGGTGGACTTCCTCCTGCCATTGCTAAATATGTTGCTGAATATGAAGCCGTGGATGAAAAGGACATGGCTCGTCAGACAATTTACACGGCTTTAAAGATTATGGTTTTTTTAGGTTTGTTTTTTGGAGTAATAATGATTTTTGTTGTTGCTCCATATTTAGCTTATAATTACTTGGGAAAACCAGAAGCATTAATTCCTTTGCAAATTGTGGGACTTATTACTCCATTTAGTGTTATTGTTGGTGCTTTTAGAGGAGCATTTCAAGGAGTATATAAAATGGAGTATATTGTATATACTCGTGCTGTAGAGCAACTTGGTATGATTTTATTTGCAACAGCTTTTGTTTTAATAGGTTTATCTACAACTGGTGCTTTATGGGGTACTGTTTTAGGATATTCTCTTTCTGTTGTAGCGGCAGTTTATATTTTTAAATATCGTATGGGTAATCTAATACCTAAACCTAGTGATGATTTTGTTTTCACTAGACGCGATGAATTGAAACTTGCAACTACATTGGTTAAATTTTCTATTCCAGTGATTATTACTGCTATTGCTGAAATGCTTATTTATAATATCTGTACTATCGTGATGGGTAAGTTTTTAACATTTGAGGATATTGGATTTTTTGCAGCGGCAGATCCTATTTCAAGGCTTCCTTTGATTATCTCAGTTTCTATTGCGACTACAATTTTGCCTGCTTCTTCAGAGGCATTTAAATTAAAGGATACAAGTATGCTTCAGAAGTATGTTTCAGAAGCTTATAAGTTTTCATTGTTGTTCGTTGTTCCGATGTGTGTTGGCCTTACATTATTTGCAGAACCTACTTTAAGGGTTCTTTACTTTAAAAATCCGGCTTATGTAGCGGGAGCTATGGCATTAGCAATTTTATCTATTGGTATGACATTTTATTCAATATTTGCTATCTCAACTAGTATTATTCAAGGAATTGGAAATCCTAGGATTCCAATGTATATTTTAGTTGGTGGAGCTATTGTGACTGGTGTTTTGAATTGGATGATGGTTCCAACTCTTGGAATTGCCGGTGGTGCACTTGCTACTAGTGGTGCCTGTTTTTTAATGATGGTTCCATGTGTGTATTTTGTATTTAGATTAACAAAAACCAAGGCTCCTGTTATGCAAATAGTCAAGATATTAGTTGCATCAGGAATTATGGCTGTAGTTGCATATTTTATTCCAAAAAATACTTTATTTTTATTCCCAGGAATATTTTTATGTATAATCGTATATTTCTTTGCTTTGGTTTTAGTTAAATTCTTCCAAAAAGATGATATAGAAAGTTTAAGAGGACTCTCATCTAAGTTTGGTCCTCTTTCTAAAATTATTAATAAATTGTTAAATTTTGTTGAAAGAATTGAATTTAGATGAAGGGAATACTTTTGGATTTGAGTCGATTTTTATTTAGATCGTGTTTATTTCCAATAATTATTAATTATTTTGAAAAAATGAGTGTTATTTAATGAATTATTAAATTTATTTTATATTTAAGTTGGATAACTTTAATTTTAATAAAAAATAATCAAAAGATATTTAATTATAATAAATATAAATATAATATTATAATTTTGGGGGATATCATGGCTGATGTAAATGCAGGTGTAGAATATAAAATTAATGTAGATGGTAATTTATTTTTATTAGATAATAAAAAATACCAGTTATTGCAGGCTATTTTAGATACTGGCTCATTAACAACAGCTTCTAAAAAGATTAAAGTTTCTTATAGAACTGCTTTAAATTACATTGAAAAAATGGAATCTGCACTCAATGTAAAAATTGTTAATACTACTAAAGGTGGTAAAGGTGGTGGTGGAGGAACCTCTCTTACAGATGATGGGTACTCCATATTAAAAGAATGTAAAAAAATTAATGCAATTATGGAACTTCACAAGGAAGTTAATGAAATTGAGGCAGATATTGTCGATATTAATACTGAAAAAGGTGTAATGACTATTAAAATGAATCAATTTGAAATAAGCGCACCATTAAATAGGAATTATGCTATTGGAGATAAAATTTTAGCTTTGATAAGTTATGACAACATATTTTTAATGTTGGAACCTCAATCTTCAAGTATTCGTAATGTTTTAAAAGGTCAAATTATTGAAATGAAACTTCAAAATGAGATAATTCGTGTTAAAGTTGATGTTGGTGGAGTTGTTTTATGTTCTGATATTACAGTTTCCGCTGAGAAAGAATTAAGTCTTAAAATTGGTACTGAAGTTTATGTTGGTTTCAAGGCAATGTCTGTTGCGACATTAAAATTATGATTATTATGAGGAGATTAAATGTTACAAATTTTGGTTGATGAAGAAAAATGTATTGGTTGTGGAAATTGTGCTGAGATTTGTCCAAAATCTGCTAAAATTTGGAAAATTACGGATGTTGCACATATATTAGATTTAAGATATTGTCATGTTTGTACACTATGTGCAATGGAATGCCCTACTCAATGCATTAAAATTGAACGTAATGGTTAAACTATTTAAATTATTAAACTAAATTTAATTATTTCATGGGTTAGATTATGACTAGGAATACAAATGTTTCAAGAAAGACATCTGAAACTGATATTAATATCAAGATGAATCTTGATGGTACAGGTAAGTATAATATTTCAACTGGTGTGAATTTCTTTAACCATATGTTAGAATCATTTTCAAAGCATAGTATGATAGATTTGGATATTCAAGCTAGTGGGGATATTGAAATCGATGATCATCATACGATTGAGGATGTTGGAATATTGCTTGGTGAAGCATTTGCTAAGGCTATTGGTGATAAAAAAGGAATTAAAAGAATGGCACATGCCATTGTTCCGATGGATGAATCAGTAGCAACAGTAGCAATAGACATTAGTGGACGTAGTTATTGCAATATGGATTTAAAATTTAAAAATGAAAAAATTGGAGACATGACTTCTGATATTGTAATTCATTTCTTTGAATCTTTTGCAGGTTCTGCCAAATTGAATATCTACGGGACTGTTGAAGGTGCTAATGACCATCATAAAGCTGAAGCTATTTTTAAAGCATTTGCTAAATCTATCAAAGAAGCAATAAAGATAGAGCATGATCAAATTCCTTCTACAAAAGGAGTATTGTAGCTATTAAATTAGCTATCTTTTTTTCTTATTTTATAAAAATTAGTTACAGTAACTGGTTGAAAGTGGTTTATTAAAAAAATAAAAAAAGAAAAGTAGTAAAAACTACTTATTCTGGTTTTGAAATCAAGTCAGTTTTAGAACCTAAGTTTCCTTCTTTCATGTGAGGGGTTCTTAAAACAGTATCATTTGCTTTTTCGATTTCTCTTGCTTCTTGAGCTAATTTAGCAGCACATGCAGCAATTTCGTGAGCAGCAGCTACTAATGGAATGAAGTTTTCGAAACCTTTGGTCATGAAACAACCTTTCATATCTAAGTTTGCAACAGATCCAGCCATTTCGTATGCAGCAATTGCTTTTGCTTTTGCGTATGGGTTTGCGAATCCACCTGCTTCAGCAGCTTTTTCAGCGGTAACAATAAGTTTAGGTAATTCGATTTCTCCAGCTTCAGCTTGTTCAATTACAGTATCAATGGTTTGTTGAACTAATCTTAATGCTCCAGTTTCAGCTAATACTTTTAATATGTCGGAGTTGAAGATAGCCATTTCAGTTGGGTCTAACCATTCTCTTTTTGCACCAATCATTGGGTCAGACATAACGATGATGTAACCTAATCCTTGTTCATCCATTTCATCTTTTTTACCTTTACCAGGTGCGTCACCTACGATAATAGCAGGAATATCTTTTTCAGATAATAATTCTCTTGCTTTAGCAGGTCCAGGTGCTCCTGGGTTTGGGCTAATGAAAATTGCAAAATCTGGTTCGAATGCATCTATTTTAGGTACGATGTCTTCTACTTGTTCAGGGTTCATTTTTGCTCCAGATCCAAAAGTTCTTACATCGATGTTTGGTCTGTCTGCTCTTTCATCTAACAATAGGTCAATTACTGGTGAAGTACCAATATTACCACTTTTAATAATAGCAATTTTAACTACCATAATTCATGTCTCCTTTTTCGATAATACTATTTTTAGCTAGAAAAGTATTTAAATTTTATTATTTGTTATTTTTAATCATTATAACACTTATTTTTCAAAAAATTGCCCATTACTTCATTTTATTTAATGAAAAAATAAACAAAATTCATTATTTTAATTTTTTTTCAAGAAAAAGAATTTTATAAATATTATTTTTTTAGTTAAAGTTTACTTTTAAGAAGAGCAAGAATAGAATATTAAATTAAATATTAATAAAATTTTTAAAAATTAGAATAGTGGTTCCGACGAGATTCGAACTCGTGATCCCCTCCTTGTAAGGGAGGTATCATACCACTAGACCACGGAACCAATAAATAGTATTGAATATTGTAGGTTGTCTACATAATCAACAAATAGTATTATGAAGTTAATCATATATATACTTTTCCTTTTTTTGAATTTTTAACAAAGTAAATTTTAATATATGATAAAAACATAACTAATGTATAAATAATATTTGAAGTGATAAAATGGCATGGGATGACACAGCTAGTAAAATTTGGGTAGATGGTGAAATGGTTGACTGGAAAGATGCAAAAATTCATGTACTTTCCCACGTAGTCCATTATGGTACAAGTGTTTTCGAAGGAATTCGTGCATATAAAAATGAAAATGGTGTTGCAGTATTTCGTTTAAAAGAACATGTACAACGTTTATTTGATTCTGCAAAAATCTATAAAATGGAAATTCCATTCACACCAGAGGAAATTGAAGAAGCAATTTTAGAAACTGTTCGTGTAAATGATTTAAATGGATGTTACATCCGTCCTATTGCATTTAAAGGGTATGGGCAATTAGGTGTAGATCCTAGTGGATGTCCTGTTAATGTAGTAATTGCTGCTTGGGAATGGGGATCTTATTTAGGTGAAGAAGGAATGGCAAATGGTGTAGATATTGGTGTATCTTCATGGAGAAAACCTGCTCCTGATACTTTCCCAGCACTCGCAAAATGTGGTGCTAATTATATGAACTCTCAATTAGCAAAAATGGAAGCTATTGATAATGGATATGATGAAGCAATCATGCTTGATTATGAAGGTCATGTTTCTGAAGGTAGTGGGGAAAATATTTTCCTAGTTGAAGGTGAAAAATTATTCACTCCCGCTATGTCATCATCTAACCTCAAAGGTATTACAAGGGACTCTATAATGACTGTTGCACGTGATTTAGGTTATGAAGTTATTGAAGAAGTCATTTCAAGAGAAAGATTATATTCTGCTGATGAAGTATTCTTCACAGGAACTGCAGCTGAAGTAACTCCAATCCGTTCTATTGACCACAGAACTATTGGTATTGGTAAAAGAGGACCAATTTCTGAAAAATTACAAACTGCTTTCTTCGATATAGTTGAAGCTAAAGTAGAAGATAAATATGGTTGGTTATCTTATATCTAAGTGGTGTAACTTATGGATATATTACAAGCTATAATAATTGGTATTGTTCAGGGATTAACTGAATTTTTACCAGTTAGTAGCTCAGCACATTTAGTTTTTGCCCATAATTTATTAAATGTTGAAAGCTCTTTAGCTTTTGATATTTTACTTCATTTGGGAACATTAATTGCAGTATTGTGGTTCTTCCGTTGGGATATAATTAAAATGATTAAATCCTGGTGGTTAAGTATTGGGGACATATTGCAAGGAAGATTTAAGGAAGGTTTTTATGCGGATTCTTATAAAAGGCTTGCTTGGTATGTTATTTTAGCAACTATTCCAGTTGGAATTGTGGGAGTATTGTTTGATGATGCAGTTGAATCATTTTTTGCAGGCGCACTTTATGTTCCAGCATTTTTCTTGTTTGTAACTGGTACTATTCTCTATTTATCTCAAAGAATGAATAGTGGTAAAATTAACAAGGAGAATTTTTCTAAATCTGAAGCTTTGGTAATGGGATTGGGACAAGCATGTGCGATATTGCCGGGTCTTTCACGTTCCGGAACTACTATTGCTGCTGGTTTAGTAATGGGTCTTGACAAAGAATTTGCTGCTAGATTCAGTTTTATTTTATCTATCCCAGCAATATTTGGAGCATTTGTTTTTAAATTAGGAGACATTGGTTCTGCAATAGATGTTAACTTCTTACCAATATTCATTGGTTTTATTGCATCAATAATTGCAGGATATTTAGCTATTAAATGGATGTTAGATTTAATTAAAAATAAAAGTTTGGATATTTTTGCATATTATTGTTGGTTGATGGGTATTATAGTGTTTATGGGCTCAATTACCCATATATTCTAAAATTAAAAAAATAGAGATTAATATTCTCTATTCACATACTTTTTCTATTTTTTCTCTTAATTCTTCAACAGAACTTCCTAAAACAAGTGCTGTAAACATCATTCCTCCAGCTCCTGCTCCTTCTTTAACAAATCCTGTTAAGTAATTTCTTAATCCTTCATGTTTAGAATCTCCAAATTTAGGGTCTACTATATTCACTGTAATATTGTCGTCAATTTGGTTTAAAATACCAAATAAATCTGCAGTTTCATCATCTGCAACGAATACGGTAGTAGCTAAATTAATTCTTGAAAAATCAAAGTTTGGTTGAATTGATTTTATTACAGCACAAGTTGCAGCCATTTGTGTTCCACCAGCTAAGATAATTGGAACATCTGAACCTAGCACAAGGCCTGCAATTGCGGCTATTGTTGGATCTCCTACTGCTGCAATAGCTTGTATAGCATCTGACTCACCAGGTATTATTCCTGCATTTTTTAAACCTTCATCAACAACTTTTGATTTTAAGTCATGAGGGTTATGGGGCATACTTCCACTAACTTTTTCATTAGCTTTGTAACCTAATGCTTTTAGGACTCCAAGTGCTGTTGTTGTTCCAGCAGCTATGCTTTCACCAATAATTAGGAATTCGTGTCTTCTAGATAACTCAGCACCTAAATCTTTTCCATTTTCAATAATTTCTAATGGATTTACAACACCTTTTCCAGTTCTTATATCGTTCCCGGATTCTTTTCCAAAGCTGTAGTATGACACGTCAGCTTTTACTTTTGATCCTGCATCAATAATAACAAATGGAATATTTGAAAGTTGAAGTGCTGCTTTTGTAAGTCTTGCAGGTGTCGGTGCAGCTGCACCGTCAACAACGGTCTCGGCAGCAGTTTGTGTACAATGAACCTCTCCTAGAACTAAAAACTCTGCATCTGCTGCAGGTGTAAATAATGTTAATTCGGGTGTTGCTCCTGCTCCTGAAATATTGGGAATTGTTGATGTATCAGTTGTTCCTATTGTAAGTAGGAATACTGGTTCCTCGCATTCCTGTAATTTTTCAATAAGTTCAGTTGAACCATATGTTTTTATTCCATCAATCATTATTTTCACCTAGTTTTTTCAATTGTTCTAAAATTAGTTTATTTTGATTAATAATTTTTTTATTTTGTAACATGATTTTCTTTAGCATTTCTATTTCGGGTAATTCTTCATCATTTAAGAATTGTTTTCCATCTCTTGCTCTTGGTGGAATTCTAATTTGATCTTTTGGAGGAAGTGATTTTTTTTCACTTGCTTTTGGGGGTATGACTCCTCTTGATGCACTATCTTCGTTTGTAATAAAGTCAACATATCTATGTGTTACCTTATTTTTTCCTTTCTCATCAAGTAATTCCATTAGTCTGTCATCTACTTCTTTAACACCATGAAGTTGTTCTTGTTCTACCTCGTGCAATAATCTTTTTTGAATATTATAAGCATTATAAATTGGAATTCCACGAGCTTCACATTCATTTTTAAACATATCGCTGATGTTAATATCTCCGGTTAATTTTTTAACTCTTTTTTGTTCTGGAGTATTAGCGCTATAAAATCCCATACTTTTTTATTATGTTTTTTAAATTTAAAAAATATTTTTATATTTTTAAAAGTAATAATATAATTAATTGAATTTTTTAGTTGATTATTTTGATATGTTTAGGAATTGAAGGAACTGCAGAAAAAACAGGTGTAGGTATTGTTGATAGTGATGGTAATATATTGGCCATGGCTGGAAACCAATTATTTCCAGAAGAGGGCGGTATTCATCCAAGAATGGCTGCTGAGCATCATGCAGAATGGATTCCAAAATTAATTCCACAGGCTATTGAAGAATCTGGACTTTCTTATGATGACATTGATTTAATATCATTCTCTCAGGGCCCAGGTTTGGGTCCAGGTTTAAGAATCGTTGCAACTTCTGCTCGTAGTCTTGCGTTATCTCTTAAAAAACCAATAATTGGTGTAAATCATTGTATTGGTCATGTTGAAGTTGGAAAATTGGACACTGGTGCAATAAATCCTGTTTCTCTTTATGTAAGTGGTGGAAATAGTCAGGTAATTGCTTATGAAAGTGGGCGATATAGAGTATTTGGTGAAACTTTAGATATTGCTATTGGTAATTGTCTTGATCATTTTGGTCGTGAAACAGGATTGGGACATCCTGGAGGTCCAGTCATCGAAAAATTAGCTAAGCAAGGTTCCTATATTGATTTACCATATGTTGTAAAAGGAATGGATTTTTCATTTTCAGGATTATTGTCAGCTGCATTAAGGGAAGCTGAAAAAGGAATTCCTATTGAAGACATTTGTTATTCTCTTCAGGAAACTGCTTTTTCCATGCTTGTTGAAGTAACCGAACGTGCACTGTCACATACTCAAAAAGATGAAGTCATGTTATGTGGTGGAGTTTCAGCTAATTCAAGATTAAGGGAAATGCTTAAAATAATGGCTGAAGAGCATGGTGCTAAATTTTACATGCCTAAAATGGAACTTTGTGGTGATAATGGAGTAATGATTGCATGGTTAGGCCTTTTAATGTGTAAAGAGTTTGGACCAATGGATTTATCCCAAACAGGAATTATTCAAAAGTTTAGAACTGATGAAGTTGATATTCCATGGATTGATAATACTAAATCATATTTAAAATTGAATGATGATTTAATAGCTAAAGGAGCTGAATCTAACATTGTTAAAAGTAGCTATTTAGGTGAAAATGCTATTCTGAAAGATAGAATTCCTAAAGGGTATAGAATAGCTGAAATAGATGATAAAATTAGAAAATTAAGAACAAAAGAAGAGGCTAAACTTTTATCCGATGCAAAACGTGCTGGTGTTAGGACACCTATTTTATATGATATTAATTTAAAAGAGAAATCAATATTGATGGAAGAAA
Organism: Methanobrevibacter sp.; assembly: GCF_050872065.1. GTDB lineage: Archaea > Methanobacteriota > Methanobacteria > Methanobacteriales > Methanobacteriaceae > Methanocatella. The sequence goes on along the minus strand of NZ_JBNMGD010000007.1, from coordinate 25,090 downwards.
TTGAAGGTAAAATGGTCAAAGATGTTATTGATGAGGATTTAGCATTTAGAATTGGTGAAGAGATTGCAAAGCTCCATTCTGCAGATATTATTCATGGAGATATCACATCATCAAATGTCATGATTCAGGATGACAAACTAGTTTTCATTGATTTTGGTCTTGGAAGATATTCCAATTTAGATGAAGATAAAGCAGTTGATTTACTTGTATTAAAGAAATCTTTTCAAAGTATTGACTATAATTTAGCATTAAAATATTTTGATTGTGTATTGAAAGGGTATGGTGATGAGGGTATTGTTAATAAAATATCTGACATTGAATCCCGTGGAAGATATACTCATTAATTATTGATTAACTATATAAAAAAATGAAATCATATTTAAATATATGATAACATTTATAACTGGTAACGAACATAAAGTTAAAGAAGCAGAGAATATTTTCAAAGATTATGACATTACATTAGAGCATATTGATTTAGGCTATGAAGAACCTCAAGGAACTCTTGAGGAAGTAGCTATATCAGGCGCAAAATATGCTTGTCATAAACTTGATAAACCTGTGATTGTTGAAGATGCTGGTTTATTCATTAAAGCTTTAAAAGGATTTCCTGGAACATATTCACATTATGTTCAAGATACTTTAGGAAATCAAGGAATTTTGAAGTTATTAGCAGATACTGATGACCGTTATGCCGAATTCAGGTCAGTTATTGGGTACTGTGCCCCCAATTCTGAGCCCAAGATCTTTTTAGGCAAGGTGTCAGGAGAAATTGCAGTTGAAGAAAGAGGAGATTTAGGATTTGCTTTTGATCCACTTTTTTATGTTCCAAGTCTGGATAAGACATTTGGGGAACTTACAACTGATGAAAAAAACCAATTTTCACATAGAAAAAATTCTTTAGAAAAATTTATTAAATGGTATTCTAGTCAGGAATAGCTTTGTATTTCTAAAAATTTTAAATTTATACTTATTGGGCTTATTTAAAAATATTAAAGAGGTTATATTATGGCAAGACCAGAATGGGTAACTTATAGTGATGAAGAAATTGAAGAAATGATTTTAAAATATAACAAAGAAGGTAAAAGTACTTCTGAAATTGGTATTGTATTAAGAGACCAATATGGAATTCCATCTGTAAAAGATGTTACTGGTGAAAGAATCACTCAAATTTTAAAAAGAAATGATCAAGCTGGACAATACCCAGAAGATTTATTAAATTTAATTAAAAGAGCTGTTAACATCAGAGATCACTTAGCTGAAAATCCTAAAGATTTACACTCTAAAAGAGGTTTAACTATCATTGAATCCAGAATCAGAAGATTAGCATCTTATTATGTAAGTGAAGGTGCATTACCAGAAGGATGGAGATATAATCCAAAAGAAGCAGCACTCCTTGTTAAATAGGGCTAGTGAAGCAACTGATATGCTCAAAGAGCATATTGAAAAGGATAATGTTATAAGAATAATTTCTCATAACGATGCTGATGGAATCTCTTCAGCAGCAGTATTAGCTAATGCTCTTGCTGAAGAGAATGTTCAATTCCACACTACAATTATCCCTCGTCTTAAAGAGGATATTGTAAATCAGTTAAGGCATGAAAATTATGATTTATTCATATTTTCAGACATGGGAAGTCCATTTATTAAAGAATTCAATACATATAAACATGATGTTATTGTTGCAGATCACCACCAAGTAGATGATGCTGAAGCAGAATCTAATGTTGTTCATTTAAATCCTCATTTATTTGGAATAGATGGTAGTAAGGATTTATGTGGAGCAGGTTCAAGTTATCTTACTGTTCGTGAGCTTAATAAAAAACATTTAGCATATTTTGCTTTAGTTGGCGCATTTGGGGATATGCAAGGACAAAATGGATTTACTGGTGTAAATAAATTAATTGTTGATGATGCTATTGAAAGTGGAACTTTAGAGATTCATGAAGGATTAAAAATAGTTTCTAAAGCATCTGAACCAATTTTTAAATCTTTAGCTTATACTTTTTCACCACCTCTACCTAAAATCAGTGGGGATTTTGAAGGTGCACGTGAATTTTTGGAACGTATGAATTTATCTTATGGAATTAAATTCAATGATTTAGAGGATGAAGAAAAAGATTTGTTAAAAGATGCTCTTATTTCTATTAATCCAGAAATCTTTGGAGATTGTTATACTGTCCCAAAAGAGGCACCATTATTACGTGATTTAGAAGAATATTCTTATATTCTTGATGCATGTGGTAAAAACAAAAAACAAGGTTTAGGTTTAAGTATTGCACTTGGAGAACGTGATAAAGCACTTGATGCTGCTTTAAAACTACAACGTCAATATCGTGATCAAATTGTTAAAGGACTTGAATGGATTAAAAAACAAGGTGCTGAACAACTTAATAGTATCCAATATTTATATTCTGAAGATAAAGTACTAAAATCTGTAATGGGTACTATTGCAAGTATTGGTTTATCAGTTGAATTGTTGGATGATTCAAAACCAGTAATTGGTCTTTCAAGACTTTATAAGGATGTTAAAATATCTGGTAGGACTACTCGAGATATGGTTGAAAAAGGAGTTAATTTAGGTAAAGCATTGAAAGACTCTTCAAACAACTTTGGTGGTACTGGGGGAGGTCATGACATCGCTGCAGGTGCTATGATTCCTTATGAATTTAAAGATAATTTCCTGCACTTAGTTGATGAAATGGTTGAATATCAATTAACTAATGATTAATATGTTTTTAACAAAAAAAGAAGAACAAATGTGTGATGGGGAGTTCGGAGAAACCATTAGGAAAAGTATGGATATTTTGGTTGCTTTAGGTGATATCTATGGAGCTTCTAAATTGGTTGATATTACTTCTGCACAAGTATCTGGTGTTTCATATAAAACTATTGGGGATGCTGGATTAGAATATCTTGAAGATTTAGCTCGTGATGGGTCAGGTAAAGCTACTATTAATGCTTCTTTAAACCCGCCAGGAACTGATTTAGATAATTGGAAAGAGTTAGGTTTTCCAGAGGAATTTGCAATTAAGCAAAATCAAATTGTAGATGCTTATGCAAATCTTGGAATTTATAAAACATGTACTTGTACACCGTATTTGGTTGGTAATGTTCCAAGATTCGCGGATCATGTATCTTGGTCAGAATCATCTGCTGTAGCATTTGTTAATTCTGTTATTGGTGCTAGAACTAATCGTGAAGGTGGACCAGCAGCATTAGCAGCAGCTATTGTTGGTAAAACTCCATTATATGGATTTCACTTAGAACAAAATAGGAAAGCTAATTTAATTGTTAATGTGGATTGTGAAATCAATGGTGCAGATTTTGGTGCATTAGGTTATATTATTGGTAAATTTGTTGGTGGGGGAGTTCCTTACTTTAATTTAAAAAATTCTCCTGACAATAATGATTTAAAAACATTAGGAGCAGCACTTGCATCTTCAGGTTCAGTTGCACTTTATCATATAGAAAATATAACTCCTGAATATCAAAATGCTGGAAAAAATGATGTTGAAGATGTGATGTTTGTTTCAAGAAATCAAATTAATGAAACTCGTCAAAAATTGTCTACTACTGATAAAACTCCTGATTTAATTTGTTTAGGATGTCCTCATGCATCTCTTGATGAAATTAAGCAAGTAGCTAACATTGTCCAAGGTAAAACTATTAAAAATAAATTATGGATTTGTACATCCGTAAGTGTAAAGGCAACAGCTGATAGAATGGGTTATACTCAAATTATTGAACAAGCAGGTGGAAATGTTGTTTGTGATACCTGTATGGTTGTAGCTCCTATTGAGGATATGAGCTTTGAGGTAATTGGTGTAAACTCAGCAAAAGCTGCAAATTATGTTCCATCTATGTGTGGACTTGATGTTGTCTATAATGATGTGGAAAATTTAATTCAATTTGAATAAATTTTCTAATTTTTTTTTAAAAATCTTATTAAATAATAAAATGCAAATATTAATTTAATTAGAATTAGGAGAAGACTTTTTATGAATTACTTAGTTGTTGGTGCTGGAAATGCAAGCAGGCCTGTTGCAAGATTATTGAATCATTTAGGGCATAATGTTACTGTAACAGATTTAAAGGATATTTCCGAATTTAAAATAGAATTTCAAAGAAGTTTAATTGAAATGGAAAAAGAAGGGGTCATTTTGGATATTCCTAATAAAGATCCTTCAGTTGAAGGCTTTGATGCGGTGTACTTGCCTCCCACTTTGCCTGAATCTGCTCCAATAGCTCAAAAAATTTCAGAGTCTAACTTAAAAATATTAACTAATGAAGAATTTTCTAAAATTGTAAATGATTTAATTCCTGTGGATATTATTGGAATTACTGGAACTATGGGAAAAACCACTACTACTTTTATTACAACTAGTTTATTTAAACAGGCAGGTTATAAAGTGTGGTCATGTTCTTCTCTTGTGAATAATTTAGTTTCAGAAGCTATTATTGATGGTATTGTTAAAGGTAAATCAAATGATTGTGATATAGCTATTTTTGAACTTCCTCATGGTACTATTGGCCTTTTAAATAAATTGGATATCAAAATTGGCCTTTTAACTAATATTGCTGAGGATCATTTATCTGAATTTGGGGGTTCTCTTGAAAAATATCAACAACGTAAACTAATATTGCAGGCTATGAGTGAGATATTTATATCAAATAATTCATGTCGTGACATAATCGAAAATGTTCGTAATGATGCAATATTTTATGCATTGGACGAGGATGTTGATTTTAAAGGCACTGTGGGGGATAAATCATTAACTATCACATATGGGGATAATGAATTCACAACACCATTTAATATGATGAGTTACTTCTTTGAAAACTCTGTTGCAGCATCTGCTGCTGCATTAACTTATGGTGTTAGTGAAAATGATATTATTGATGCTTTAACTGTATTTAAAGGATTGCCTGCACACATGGAAGATGTTGGTGATTATAACGGTAGAAAAGTAATTTTGGATTCTGCATTTTTATATGACGGAATGAAAATTACTCTTGATTACTTTAAAGATGAAAGTGTTGTATTGTTCTTAGATCATTTTGATACCTTGTCAGTAAGAGATAAGGCTGAAGTCGGTGAGTTAATAAGTGAATACGATCTTAAGGTTGTTATAGCTAGTGGATTTAATGAAGTCACACAATGTGTTGAAATGGAAGCTGCGCATGAAATTTTAGATGCAATAACAAATCCTGAAATTGAGAAAATAGCTGTTGAAACAATTGAAAAGGCTGCTGAATTAACTTTTAAATATTCTCAACCCGGAGATATTATTTTGCACATGGGGCCGCTTATAGCATATGATAGGTTGACTACTGTTGATAAGATTAGTAAAGGGCTTGAAATAGGAAGTAAAAAATATGAATAAAAATAAAACCTTCGGAGTTATTGGTGTTTGTGGAGCAAACGGAAATTTAATAGCAAGAATTCTCAAACAAAGAGGATATGATGTTATTGGAACTGATTTATCTTCCAAAAAAGATTGTCGGTTTGCCAAATCATTAGAAGGTTATGACATTGAAGTATTCTATGGAAAAACTCCAAAAGAGTTCTTTAAAAAAGCTGATTATATAATTCCTCCTGCAAGTTTATCAAAAGATTCTGATTTATTTAATCAAATTGGAGATAAACCTATTGTTGAATTATATGATGTGATTGAAATGATTCAATCTGAAAAACCAGTCTTTGGGATAACTGGTACCAATGGTAAGACAACCACTACTACATTACTTAAGAAAGTTGCTTATGATAATGGAATCAAACCATGCGAACACATGTTAGAGGGTATGCAAGGTAATGCAGAGTTTATTCCAATTCTACAATCTAGATTAAATGGTGATGTTGGGATTCTTGAAGTTGGAACCTTTGGTGTTCCAGGCACCATAGGAAGAATTGTTAAGAACACTGGAATGTCTGGCGGATTAATTACAAACATCACTCCTGACCATTTAAATGATCTTGGAAGTTTCATGGATTATGCGAATGTTAAGGGAGAATTTATTTCAGAAATAGGTCTTGGCCAATTAATTGTAAATGGGCAAGATCCAACAATCATGGGTCTTTTAAGAGAACTTGACTTTAAAGGAGAAGTAATTACTTTTGGTGTTGATGAACTTCCAGAATCAGTTGGAATGAAAGAATGTGTATGTGGTAATGAAATTGCTGTTAAGGAAATAATTTCCGGTTGCGGATACTATTTCTGTAAATGTGGACTTACAACTCCTCAACTTGATTACATTGCAACAAATGTTGACTTGAAGAACAGAACTTTTGATTTGCACACACCAACTGAAAAATTAACTGTAAAAATGGGTGTTGATGGACTTCATAATGTTTACAATTTAAGTGGAGTCATTATTGCGGCTCATGAATTTTTAGATTTACCTTATGATAAAATTTTACCTACAATTGCTAGTTTTTCCGGCGTAAGTGGAAGAATGGAAGAAGTTGCAAAAATTAAAGGTAAAGATATTTTTGTTGATTATGCTCATAATCCTGCAGGTGTAGAAACTGTTTTAAAAGAATTTAAAAAGCTGTTTGGAGACTTTACAACTGTAATTACAGTTTCATCTGAATCAGGATATGTTGGAGATAATGATATATTTGACAGTGTTTTAAAATTTTCAAAGTTCATTGTTCCAGCATCAGCAGCATCACAAAAAATAGCATTTGAAAAACTCAAATCAAATCCGGAATTAAACGATAGAATATTTTTAAATCATGTTAATGACTTTAAAAAGGATGGAACTCTTGGGGCTTCTGAAGATGAAGTTAAAGATGGTTTAAAAAAAGCTTTAAACTTGGATTGTGAAATGGTAATAGCTATTGGTGAAGCAGCTACCAAATTCAAGAATGTTGTTTTTGAATTATAAGTCTGTTTTTCAAATTTACTTTTTTTCTAAGTAATATTACTTTTCAAATGCTCTCACTAAACATTTTATAAATACCAAAAAGTAATATGATAATAATTAAGAGGTAGGTATAGATTCTTTTATAATTATTAGATATGGGTTTTATTATGACTAGTTATATTTCTCATCCTCTATTAAAAGAGAATGCAATCGAATCAAGATTGTATCAACAGGTTCTTGCAGGGGATGTTTTAAAAAAAGGAAATACTATGGTTGTTGCACCTACTGCATTAGGTAAAACAATTGTGGCTGTTTTAGTTGCTGCAGATAGGTTACAGAAGGTTAAAAATTCTAAGATATTAGTATTAGCTCCTTCAAAACCGTTAGCAATACAGCATGAAGCTAGTTTCAAAGAATTCATTAATCTCCCATGTACTTCAATAACAGGTGCTATTAAGCCAGAAGAGAGGACTAAAAGGTGGGAGGAATCAAGAATAATTTCTGCAACTCCCCAAACTATTGAATCAGATTTATTAAATGGACGCTATGATTTGAGTAGTGTTTCATTAATTGTATTTGACGAATGTCATCATGGTGTTGGGTCTTATTCTTATGTCTATTTAGCTGCTCGTTATGTGCAGGAATCTAAATTCAATCTTATTTTAGCTCTTACTGCTTCTCCAGGTTCTGATAAATTTAAGATTAAAGAAGTTTGTGAGAATTTATACATTCAAAATATTGTTGTTAAAACAGAAGATGATGCTGATGTAAAACCTTATTTTAATCCGGTAGAAATCGATTGGGTTAGGGTAAAAATGAGCAAGGAGCTTGAAAAAATTAAAGGTTTCGTTGATAAATCTTTAAAAGTAAGACTCAAAGCTCTGAAAAATATGGGAATTATTAAGACTGTTTCTGTAGGAAAAGTAGATATCTTAAAAGCAAGGGGAAGAGTCCAAGGTGAAATTGCAAAATCATCCAACCCAGATAAAGAATTATTCCAAGCTATTTCAATATTAAGTGCTGTTATTAATGTTCAACATGCTCAAGAGCTAATTGAGACTCAAGGAATCCAGACATTTAATAAATATGTTGGAAGATTACGTAAAAAGAAAACTAAAGCAGCTAAATCCTTAATGTGGGATGATAATTTTAGTCGTGCCATCAAATTAGCAAGAGATGCTGAAAATCATGGATGGGAACATCCAAAATTAAGGGAAATTACAAAAATCATCAAACGGGAATTAGGTGAAACTGATGGTCAGGTTAAACTTACTACAAACCGTTTTGAAGATAAAAATGATGAAAATGCATCTAAAATCATGGTATTCACACAATATCGTGATACTCTTGAAATGATTCATAAAAAACTTGAAAAAGAAGGGATTAAATCAGTTAAATTCTTTGGTCAGGCGTCAAAAGATGGTGAAAAAGGTTTAACTCAAAAACAACAAAAAGCGATTATTAAATCATTTAAAATGGGAGAATATGATGTTTTAATATCTACTAGTGTAGCTGAAGAGGGTATTGATATTCCGGCTGTTGATTTAGTTATATTGTATGAACCGGTTCCATCTGAAGTACGTATGATTCAAAGAAGGGGGAGAACTGGTCGTAAAAGAACTGGTCGTGTAAAAGTATTAATGACAAATGGAACACGAGATGAGGCTTATTATTGGACTAGTATTAATAAAGAAGATCGTATGAAAAATCAATTAATTGATCCTAAAGTCTTAGAAGAATTAAATGCATCTGCTATTGAGCGTATGGAAAATCAAAAAAATGTTAAGGTTATTGACAAGCCTAAAAAAGAGAATGATTTCCCAATTGTCTATGCTGATTCTCGTGAGGGTAATTCAAAAGTTATTAGGCACTTGACTGAAATGGAAATGGATGTTAAAGTTAGTTCAATGGCTGTTGCTGATTATCAGGTAAGTGATGAAGTGGCAATCGAGAGAAAAACTACTAAAGATTTCATAGATTCAATCATCGATAAAAGGTTATTTAAACAAGCTCGGGAGTTGTCTGAGGAATTCAAACGCCCATTATTAATACTTGAAGGTGATGGATTGTATGGAGGTATGGTTAATCCGAATGCAATTCGTGGATCACTTGCTTCTATTGCAATTGATTTTGGTATTAGTATTATTCCAACAAGGAATGCTCAGGATACTGCAGCGATGATTAAAAGAATTGCTATTCGTGAACAGTCTGGGGAAAGAACACCTATCCAAATTAGAACAGATAAAAAACCAGTAAGTCTACTGGAGCAACAGTTGTTTATTGTTGAATCCTTACCTAATATTGGTCCTGTCAATGCTAAGAATTTACTTGCTCATTTCGGTAGTGTTGGAAGAATAATAAATGCAAGTGAAAGTGAACTCCAAGAGGTTGAAGGTATTGGTAAAAAAACAGCGGAAAATATTAGAAAAGTGATTGATTCTAAATATCTTTATTTTGAAAAAGAAGTTAAAGAAAAGAGACTTCTCTAGAAGTTCTTTTTCATATACTCATAACTTTTTTTTATAGAATCATAGTTATTTACTTCAATGATGTAGATGCCATCATAATTATTTTTCTCTAGAGTATTAACTATATGATTTAAATCAATTGAGCCTTCACCTAATGTAAGGTGTGCATCATCATCACCAAAATTATCATGGATATGTACGTGTTTAATAGAATCAAAATACATTGCTTCTGCGGATTCTCCTGAATGGTTTGCATGACCAATATCCAAAGTCATGTATAATTCGTTTTCTTTTAAAAATTCATCTAATTCGGTCATATCTGAATAGATCATGCTGTTAAAAGAGGGCATATTCTCGAAGGTAGTTAATATGCCTAAATCTTCTCCATATCTTCCAAGTTCTATCATTGATTCTTTTGCAAAATTATTTACTTCATTTCTAAAATATTTATTTGGCAAAAATGAGGTTGTTCCTGGATGAATAACAACAGCATCAGCATCAATCTTATTTGCAAAATCAATTGATGACTTGATTTGTTTGATTGAATTTAATCTGCTTTGATTTTGTAAACTAGCAATGTTGATATCCATAAAAGGAGCGTGTATTGAGTATTTTAGTTTATAACTTTCTAATAAATCATCATCGATAGTTTCACAAGGAAATTGATGTACTAATTCTGCATAATTTAGACCTAAACTTTCGATAAATTCTAAAGTATGGTCTAATGTATATTCGATTCCTGCAAGTGTTGATGCTCCGATTTTCATAATATCACATTTTTTGAATAGCTGTAATTTCCAATCCCATTTCGATAGCTTCGATAATGTAATCAGATAATTCTATTCCTCTTTTAATTTTTATCTCTCCTTTTTTGGAAGTTGTGGCGGTAAGTAAGTACTCTCCACTGATGTATACATCAAAATTTTTTCTTCCTTTGTCACGACCTAAATCTAAAATCAATTGTTTATTTGTGTGAATAATATCCACTTCAATCGGAGTCTTGCTTATTGGTTTGGATTCAATTATTTCAACTCCTAGACTTATTCCAATATTATCTTCAATTTCAGCAATCCTTTTACCATTTTTTCCAATGATTTTTGGAATAAACTCTTCTGGAATGTATATGTTTGCTCTTTCTTGTGAGGTAACTTCCACGTCAACTTTAGCTTTCTTTGGAAGAAGTTTTTTAACTTTTCTTAAAATTTCCTTCTCAGCAGTTCTTTCAACAGCAGTTTTTTGTTTTTCATCATTTTGAGGGTTGTTGACTAAATCTATATCCATGACAATAGTCTGTTCACCATAAGTGTAAATTTCATTTTTAAGTTCACCAGTTTCAAAGTCTCTTACTTCAATTACTGGTCTTGCAAGATCAGCTTCTTTCATTCCTGTTGGAACTTTAACAGTCATTTTTGTTTCATAGACATTAGTGACCTTTCCATCTTCAATATAAATACTTGTATCAACAATTGAAGGAATTACACCAAGTTCTACTCTTGAAGCTATCCTTTGGATTGCATCTATTGGACGAGTTGCATGAACTACTCCAATCATTCCGACACCTGCTAGCCTCATATCTGCAAAGATATTAAAGTCAGTATTTTTTCTAAGTTCGTCATAAATGGTATAATCGGGTCTTACAAGCAATAAAACATCAGCTGTATTTTCCATACTTCCTTCTAATGGAGCATATTGTGTAATTTCATCTGGAACCTGTAAATCTCTTGGAGATTCCATAGTTTTTACAATTTTATTTAATTTTGATGAATAATATTTTGCCATTGCCTGTACAAATGTAGATTTACCTGCTCCTGGTGAACCAGAGATTAATATTCCTTCAGCACTAGTTCTAATCCTATTTAATAGCTTTTCGGATAGGTTGTATTCATCTAAACTTTTATCGACAACAGGTCTTACAACTGTTATTTCCAAGGCCTCTGAAAATGGAGGATAAGCTATTGAAATTCTATATTCTCTTGATTGAACAACATAAGATCCTTCTTTTTCACTTTCAAGATAAGTTTTAGGATCATTTTTTGCTTTATCAAGAATTTCCGTAACGATTTCCTTGAGTTCTTTATATGTGTATCGTTTTTCGTTTAGTATTTCAAAATTAATATGTCCAGGAGTCCCTTTTTTAGCCATTGGAACAACATTTTCTTTTAAATGAATGGACATTGTTTCATCATCAAAGAATTTTTCAATTGAAAGTGGTGTTTCTTTGTATTCTTGTTTGAAATAATAAACTGGGATGCCTTGAGCTTTAGCAGTTTCAGCCTGGACTTTATCATTTGTAAGAAGAGTTCCCATTTCGCTTCTTGCTAAATCTCTTATTATGCTGTCAATTTCACCACTTTTAGCATATTTAATATCATAATTTGTTGGTCTTTTTCCCTTAAAGCTAATGGATAATTCCCCATCATATTGTAGAGCCTGTAATTTCTGTAATTCTTTTAGTCCTAGTTTACCTTCTGGTCTGTTAGCATTAGCTTGATGTTCAAGTTCACAAACAACTGCTTCAGGTACAATAATTTCAGGGTAATCCATATCTTCTGTTTCAATTAATTCGGTTATTGCACCTATAATAACCGCACTTGTATCTGGTATTATGCATTTCATTTTAATACACGTCTTCTGGGTTTACAAGTCTTTTTAAAACGACTTCTAAATCTTCTTCTTTTAAATTTTCAATATCAACTTCATTTTCTGTGTTTATTTTTCGATAGAAACATGAGAGGTATCCTTCATGACAAGCAGCACCTGTTTGATTGATTTTTAGAATAATTGCATCCATATCGCAATCAACAAGAATCTCTTCAACTTCCTGGTAATGGCCTGAGCTTTCGCCTTTGAGCCATAATTGATTTCTTGAAGTGCTCCAGTAGTGAGCTTTACCTGTTTTAATGGTTTTGATTAATGCATCCTTGTTCATATTTGCAAGCATCAATATCTGATTTGTTTTAGTATCTTGTGCAATAGCAGTGATTACATTAACTCCATTAATTTCATGTCTGAAGTTGATTTTCATTTTTATTCCTCTTTAAGATAATCTACAACATTATCAATATCAACCAGTCCTTGCTGACCACTAATCATATTTTTAACAGTAACTTTGCCTTCTTCGAGGTCATTGGTACCGATAATAATGATTTTTTCAACTTTAATTTTATCAGCATAATTCATTAATTTTTTGAATTTTTTACCGTTTAAATCGACATCAGCTTTAAAACCATTTTTCCTTAGAATTTGGGTTATTTCAAATGCTTTTAATCTAACATCTTTAGAAATAGGAGCTACAAAAACATCTAAATGTGAAGGCAATTCTTCTTTGTCTGTAAGTTCTTCGATTGCATTCATTAACCTGTCAAATCCTAGTGCAAAACCAGTGGACTCTACTTCCTGACCTCCGAAAAGTTTAACGAGGTTGTATGATCCTCCACCACAGATTTGCTTTTGAGCACCGAGTTCTGGAACATAAATCTCAAATACGACCCCAGTATAATAGTCAAGTCCTCTTGCAACACCTAAATTTAAGGTATAATTTTCAACTTGGAATGCATCTAAATATGAAAGTAATTCTTTAAGTTCGTTTAATGCTGCTTTTGGTTCCTCATAAGGTTCTATTAAATCTTCAACTTCTGAAATAATTGATTTATCTCCAACAAGGTCGATTAATTTTAGTAAAATTTGATTTAATTCATCATTATCAATAACAGGTTCATCTCCACTTAAAGATTCAATGAGTAAGTCTTTATCTCCTTTATCGATAACAACCATAATTTTTCTTTGAGTTTCAACTGAAATATCAAAATGTTTGAATAATCCCCTGATTATTCCTAAGTGGTTTAAATTAACATCTGCAGTGGTAATTCCAAGAGACTTAATTGCATCAGTACAAAGTGCAATAACTTCTGCTTCACCTTGAGGTGTTTTAGCACCGATCAATTCACAACCAAATTGCCAAAACTGTCTGAATCTTCCTTTTTGGGGTCTTTCGTATCTAAAACAGCTTCCATAATAATAGAGCTTTATTGGTTTTGTTGCTGTTTTTTCAAGTTCATTTAAATATAATCTGGCAACAGGTGCAGTTATTTCAGGTCTTAATGTTAATTCCCTGTTGGATTTGTCTTTGAAATTGTATAACTGGTTTACAATTTCGTCTCCAGATTTAGTTGTAAATAATTTTAATTCTTCAAATAATGGGGTTTGAATCTCTTGATAACCATAACTTTCAAATACTCTTCTTAAGGTACTTTCCGCTTGTTTTCTTTCTCTCATTTCTTCAAATAAAAAATCTCTTGTACCTCTTGGTCTTGTAAAATCCATTTTTGTTCTCCTTATAAATGATATATTATAATTTAAATATGTGTATACAAATTTATATAATCTTTGTTAATCAATTAAATATTATATGAAAATTAAAGGTAGTACAAATATTGTAGGACTAATTGGTCATCCTGTGGAGCATAGCTTTTCACCGCCAATGCATAATGCAGCATTTGATAAATTAGGGATGGATTATGCATATGTTGCTTTTGATGTTAATCCTAATAATTTAAAATCAGCAATTAATGCAGGTGAATCATTAAATATTAAAGGATTTAATGTGACTATCCCTCACAAGATTAATGTAATACAATTCTTAGATGAAATTGATGAAGTTGCTAGATTAATTGGAGCTGTTAATACTATTGATTTTAAAAACTTAAAAGGGTACAATACTGATGGAATTGGAGCTGTAAAAGCAATTGAGGAAGTTACTAGCATTAAAGATAAAAATGTTGTAGTTGCAGGTGCAGGTGGTGCATCAAGAGCTATTTCATTTTATATTGCAAAATATGGTGCAGAATCCATTACAATTTTAAATAGAAATATAGATAGGGCTAAAAGTTTAGCTAGCGATATTTCTGATTCAGGTTTAATCAATGATGTTACTGCAGATTCCATTTCAAAAATTAATGACTATTTGGCCAATGCTGATATTTTAATAGATACAACACCAATTGGAATGCATCCTAATTATGATGATGAGCCTATTGCACGGGCAGAAAATATGCATGAGGATTTAGTTGTATTTGATGCGGTTTACAATCCTAATGATACAGTTCTACTAAAAGAAGCTATTAAAGCAGGTGCAAAGCCAGTTTATGGTATTAAGATGTTGCTTTATCAGGGAACAGAAAGTTTCAAAATTTGGACAGGTAGGGATGCTCCTGTCGATGAAATGGAAAAGGCCTTAAGGCAAACACTCAATTTAGAGGGATAATGTGGATTTAATGTTTGATGTTTCAGGATTCTCAGATGAAACAGAGGAATTTTCAACATCTAAAAAGGATGTATTAAAATTTTTAAAAATAATTGGTGTAGATAGTCGATTTATTTCATATACTCCTAATAAAATCTATATCAATAATTTAAGATTTTCAAAATTTTCAAGAAAAAGACAAGCTACCTTTAATAAGCAATATCCTGAAATTGAAGTTGTAAGAAGTTCATTATTCCAAAAAATCTGTTCAAAATCATCAAAACATTTGGCATTAGAAATAAAACCTAATTCATCTATTTTAATGCCTAAAGATAATTTTATAGTTGAATTACTTATGGAGCCTTATACTCGTAAATATGGTGTTAAACTGGTTTATGAAGGGGAAACTGATTTAATTGTAAATCCTTTGATTTTAGATGATCAGGTAAATGATATTTTTGAGGGAATTTTTAATGGTGTAGGATTAAATTTTAAAATGAATCCTGGTGAAATTTATCCATTAATTAATGTGCCATTAGATTGGATTAATTCATTTTTAGAGATGGATGGTCAAAAATTAATTGAAAATAAAAATAAAAATGAGTTAGCTATCTCCTTTAGTAAATTTTTAGAAGATGTAGCTCCCCAATATAAGGAAAATGTTGTTAAAGCAGCAGAATTCATTGAAAAGAAATTAGAAATTCAATAATTATTCAATCAATCTGCTGGCGAAACAAAATATTTAGAAGCTGAATAATGAAACTTGTTTATCTGTTTTCTTTTTATTTTTAGGTTTCTCTTCTATTTTTTTAGGCTTTTCTTCTGTTTTTTCAGGTTCTTTTTCTTCTGATTCTATGAGAGGTTTTTCTTTAACATTAGTGGAATCCGGGCCTGAAATCTCAAATGGAAGTTCATTGTCATTAGGTTTTTTAACTTCATCAATAACATCAGTTATTTGATTTTTAATCTCTTTGGCACGCTTATCACGTTCTTCAACTCTCATTTGAGCTTTTTGTTTTTCCATTTTTGTAATGACTTTTTTAGGAATCTTTTTAGATCTGAATCTTTTGATTTCAGTATCTTCAAGTTCCAAATAATCAGAAATCTCCCAAGCAAGTTCATCGTTTTTAAACATAATTTCAAGGTAAGGGAACATTGAAATAGCAATTGCATGTGAAATATGCAATTTTACGGACATTTTTTCAGCAATTCCATCTCTTAGGTTTCTTTTACCTCTGTTACGACTCATTAATGAAAATATTGTAGGTGTTTGAATTTTTGTGAACTTTTTATATGTTTCATGTTTGGAGTTACTTACTCCAATTCCCATAAAGTCACTTGCATACTTCCAATAACCATAATTTCTGCTACTTAATGTTCTTCCAAAGAAAATATCTGCTTTTGAAATATAATCATATGCTTTTTTAATTTCCTCTTTTTTCTTATATTCTCTTGGAATGTTCTCAGCAATATATTCCATAACAAGTGTGGGATCTTCTTCAATCCACATTGCCTCTTTAACATGAGCGGGGGTTTTACTTTTTAATACACCACTAATAGCATTGAAAATATCAGAACGAGTGTCTTTGGTTTTCATGTTTTCTATATCATCTACTTCAAGCTTTGAATTTTTACTTGAAAGTGCTTGTAATGTATTGATAGCTGATCTGACATCTCCCTGTGATTTTACAGCAATTTCTTTTAATGCTTGTGGGTTTGTATCTACTCCTTCTTTTATGGCAATTTCTCTTAAAAGCTTTGAGATGGAATTCCATCTTGACTTTTTCATTTTAATTACTTGGCATTTTGTTTTTATGGATTGTATTTTTTTAGAGTAAAAATCATTAGCTATTAAAATCATTGGATGTTTTGAGCTTTTAATTATCTCTCCAATTGCTTTAACTCCTCCACGATCATTACTTCCATGAATACCATCTACTTCATCAAGAATAATTAATTTATATTCATCACCAAAAAGAGACCTAGAAGAGGAAGACTCTCCAATTGTATTTCTGATGATGTCGTGTGAACGCTTATCACTAGCATTAAGCTCAATAGATTCAGAAAACTCTTTTGATATAATCTGAGCTAGTGTTGTCTTCCCGATACCTGGTGGACCAACTAAAAGTAGGGGTATTTGAGGGTCATTGGATTTCCAAGCATTAACCCAATTTCTGATTATTTCAATCTCTTTTTTGTTACCTACCACTTCACTTAACTCTTGTGGTCGGTATTTATCAGTCCATAACATTTCTATACCTTATAAGAATTGGGTTAATAAAGCTTCAAGCTGTATTCTTGGATTTGCTCCTTCCCTTATTCTGAAGTCACATTCAGCAATAGCTTCAATTAAATCCATGTAGATTGACGCATCCATTTTTCCTTCAATGACTCTTTTAGAAATATCTTGATAAATCTGAGTAACCATGTCCTCTCCACTGGTTCCTTGAAGTACCATGGTTTCCCTAAGGAGTGTACGAGCACCCATAAAGTCACCCATCAGTGCTTTATTTATCATATTTCCAATATCTTGTGGTTTAGCTTTTGAAACAACTTCATAAACTGAATCTTCAGTAATGGTTTCTCCTTCGGAGGTTGCAGCTTGAAGGACATTTACTGCCTTTCTCATATCCCCTTCGGCGAAGTAAACAATTGATTCAAGGCCTTGGTCATCTGCTTTAGCGCCTTCTTGTTCACAAATATATTGTAAACGTTCTTTAATCTCTTCTCCTTTAACTGGAGTAAATCTAAATATTGCACATCTAGATTGAATTGGGTCGATAATTTTTGATGAGTAATTACATGAAAGTATAAATGAAGCGGTTTTTGTATACATTTCCATTTCACGACGAAGAGCATGCTGTGCATCTTTTGTCATATTATCTACTTCATCTAAAAAGATTATCCTAAATGGAGCACCAACAGGTTTTAATCTGCAGAAATTTTTAATGTTGTTTCTTACGGTTTCGATTCCCCTTGCATCTGATGCATTTAATTCTAAAAAGTTTTGTCTCCAGTATTCTCCTAAAATGGATTTTACTAATGCTAATGCTGTTGTTGTTTTACCAACACCTGCAGGACCTGTAAACATTAAGTTAGGCATGCTTTCTTCGCCTACATATTTTTGTAATCTTGCAATAATCTGTTTTTGTCCTACAATGTCTTCTAATTTTTGTGGTCTATACTTTTCTACCCATGGTCCGCTCATTCAATCACCATTTTTTATATAGTAATATTATGTGTTTTGTAATTAAATTATTTTTTGCTTAACTTTTTAAGTATATGGAATATAATAGATATATATTTAAAGTAAGCATTTAAAAACTAATGTTTATAATAAATTTTAAGGTGTTAATTAATATGAGAAATACATGGAAACTTAAGTTAAGAATGATTCTTACATCTGTTATAATGTTTTCAATCGTATATTTCCTTATAATGCTTGTAGGATATTTCTTAGGTATTAGCAGCTGGAAATTATATTTCGGTATAAGTATAGTGATTGTGTTCTTACAATATTGGTTTGGACCAAGTATAGTAAAACGTTCAATGAATGTAAGACCATTATCAGAATCTGAAGCACCCCATATTCATCAAATGGTTCAAGAATTAGCTGATGCAGCTGGAATTCCAAAACCTGAAATAGGTTTATCTGAAATTAATATTCCAAATGCATTTGCATATGGTAGATCAAGCAGAAGTGGACACATTGCAATTACCCGTCCAATTTTAGGATTTTTAGACTATGATGAATTAAAAGCAGTTATTGGTCATGAGATGGGCCATATTAAGCATAATGATATGATTGTCACTGCTGCAGTTAGTGTTATTCCAATGATTTGTTATTATATTGCATTATCATTCATGTTTTCAGGAGATCGTGACAATGAAGGAACAATCATAATTGGAATTCTTGGATATGTTTTTTATTTGATTGGACAATTGTTAGTACTATTTATTTCAAGAACTCGTGAATACTATGCTGATGAGGCAAGTGTTGAATTTGGAAATCGACCTGCAGCTTTAGTGTCTGCACTTTATAAATTGTCTTATGGTGCGGCTAGATGTGATGAAAAAACAATTTCAGAAGTAAATACAAACAGAGCTTTCTTTGTAAATGATGTAAACAATGCAAAAAATGATATTTCTGATTTCCAGCAAATTGACTTTGATGGAGATGGAAAAATATCTGATGAAGAGTTAAGAAGACTTGCAAATTCTGAAGTTACAATTTCAAAGAAAAATGGAATTATGGAGTTATTATCTACTCACCCTGATTCCTTAAAAAGAGTTAAAAGATTAGCGGAGTTAGAATAATGAAAATGATTTTAGATGAGCGTGGTAAAAAGTATGTTTTAAAGCCTAATGAAGATTTTCAAAGCGATTTAGGGATAGTATCTGCTGAGGTATTGGATAATGCAGATGTTGGCGATGAGGTTAAAAGCCACTTAGACCACACATTTAAAATTATTAAACCTAATATTAATGATTTTATTGATATTATGGATAGAAGATGTTCTATTCTTCTTAAAAAAGATATCGGATTGGTATTAGCACATACTGGTTTAGGTTCAGGTTCACGTGTAGTTGATGCTGGAACTGGTGCTGGAGCTATTGCATTGAACTTTGGAAATGTCGTTGGTCCGGAAGGTGATGTATTTACCTACGAGATTAGGGAAGACTTTGCTGAAGTTGCTCGTAAAAATATTGAAAAGTTTGGAATTACCAATATTCATGTCAAAAATAAAAATATTAAAGATGGAATTGATGAAGATAAAATTGATTTGGTCTTTTTGGATTTACCAAAGCCATTTGAAATATTTGAGGATGTAATGGAATCTTTAAATGTTGGAGGATGGTTAACAGTTTATGCACCTTATATTGATCAAGCAGAAATCTCTTATCGTATCGCTAAAAAGTTAGGATTTTATGATATTAAGATTTTTGAAATTCTAGAGCGTGGTCTTGAAGTCAGGCCTCAAGGTGTCAGACCAAAAACACGTATGGTTGGCCATAGTGGTTATTTGGTATTTGCAAGGAAATTATAGCTATACTTTAGCTATAATTATTTTACTATTTTTCATGTATTTTTTTTATTAAATTTAATAATACTGTTGTTTTTTAATAAAATTGGTGGTATTAGTACACTCAATTTTTTTAGTTGAATATAATAATGCATTAATAATATTATTAATAAAAATATGTACAATTTATATTATTGGTGTTATTAATGGTTGCAGAGAGTGAAGCAATTTTAGAAGAAAAACTAATAGCTCAATTAGTTGATAATGGTTATGAACGTATTAAAATCAAGGATGAAAATGAATTAAATGCAAATTTTAAAAAACAGTTAGAAAAGCTTAATAAAGTTAAATTAACTGATCAAGAATTCAGGGAAATACTTATTCATTTAAATCAAGGAACTATTTTTGATAAAGCTAAAAAATTAAGAGATAGGTATCCTATTGTTCGCGAAGGAGAAAGGCCATTTCATATAATGTTTTTAAATCAAAAAGATTGGTGTAAAAATATTTTTCAAGTGTCTAATCAAATTTCAATGATTGGGAAGTATCAAAATAGATATGATGTAACATTATTAATTAATGGGTTACCATTAGTTCAAATTGAACTTAAAAGAAGAGGCCAACCATTAAAAGAAGGATTTAACCAGATTAAAAGATACATGAAACATTCTTATAAAGGATTGTTTAATTATATTCAAATTTTTGTAATAAGTAATGGTGTTAGGACTAAATATTTTGCTAATGGAAATTATTCAGATATTAAGTTTGAATTCACATTTTTCTGTAAAGATAAAAATAATAAAAATATTCACCAATTAAATGAATTTGCAGCTGAATTTTTAGATAAATGTAATGTAAGTAAAATGATTTCTAAATATATGGTTCTTAACGAATCATCAAAATCATTAATGATATTACGTTATTATCAAAAATATGCTGTTGAAGCAGTCATGGAACAAGCTTTAGAAGTTAAACAAAACGGTTATGTTTGGCATACTACAGGTTCTGGTAAAACACTTACTTCATTTAAGGTAAGTCAGCTTTTAGCAGAGGAAGAATCAATATATAAAGTTATATTTGTTGTAGATAGAAGAGATTTAGATATACAAACAAATAAAGAATTTAATAGTTTTTGTCCAGGATGTGTGGATTTCACAGAACATACTGGAGCATTAGTTAAAAATCTCTTAAGTGAAAAAAATAAACTAGTCACTACAACTATACAAAAATTATCTATTGCAGTTAATAAAAGAGGACATGTTAGTAAAAAATTAGAGGAAATAAAAGATAAAAATATTATATTTATTTTTGATGAGTGTCATAGGAGTCAGTTTGGTGAAATGCATCAAGTAATTACTAACTTTTTTACAAACAGTTTGTGCTTTGGATTTACAGGAACACCTATATTTAAAGAAAATGCAATGGATTCAAAAACAACTAAAAGCATATTTGGAAAACTTTTACATTCATATGTAATTAAAGATGCGATGGATGATAAGAATGTATTGGGTTTTTCTGTAGATTATATGGGTGGAGCAAAATTAAAAAATTTTGAAGATGAAGAAGTAATTGGTATTAAAAAAGATGAATTTTATGCTAGTGAAAGAAGATTAAGCCAGATAGTTGATTATATTATAGAAAGTTATGATAGAAAAACTAAAAATCGTGAATTTAATGCGATGTTTGCAGTCGCACAAAAGTCTAAAAATAATCCAACGGGATTTA
This sequence comes from Methanobrevibacter sp., assembly GCF_050872065.1. Classification (GTDB taxonomy): domain Archaea; phylum Methanobacteriota; class Methanobacteria; order Methanobacteriales; family Methanobacteriaceae; genus Methanocatella. The sequence goes on along the minus strand of NZ_JBNMGD010000007.1, from coordinate 3,761 downwards.
TTCATGATTATTATAGGTTATTTAAAGAAAAAGAACATGACCTTAAAGTTGCAGCTATTTTCACATATCAAGCTAATGAAGACATGGATGAAAAAGACGAACATTCAAGGGACACTTTGGAAACTTATATAAAAGATTATAATGAAATGTTCGGTACAAATTTCAGTACAGATACATTTAAAGAGTATCATGCGGATGTATCTAAAAGAATGAAAAATAGGGATATTGATTTATTATTAGTCGTTAACATGTTTTTAACAGGATTTGACAGTAAATTATTAAATACATTATACTTTGATAAAGATGCAAAATATCATACATTATTACAGGCATTTTCAAGGACTAATCGTATTTATAATAGACGTAAATCTCAGGGAAATATTGTTTGTTTTAGAAATATTAAAGAGGATGTTGACCGTTCAGTAGCTTTATTCTCTAATGATGAACCTATCGAAGATGTTTTAATGGCTCCTTATGAATATTATCGTGATGCATTTAATGAAAGCTTAGTGGAGTTCTATAAATTGATTAAATCAGTTGAAGAGGCAGCTAATTTATCTGGAGAAAAAAATAAAGCAACTTTTGTAATGAATTTTAGAAATTTATCTAGAATAATGAATAAATTAGATATTTTTACTGAATTTACTTTTGATGATTTAGATATCACAGAACAAGATTATAATGATTATAAATCAATTTATTTAGATATTTATGATGAAAGATCTCAATCTGGAGAAGAAAGTGTATCAATACTCGAGGATATTGATTTTGAATTAGAGTTACTTAGAAATGATAATATTAATGTTGATTATATTATCAAATTATTAGGAGACTTAGATATGGATAGTCCTAGTTTTGAACATGATAAACAGCGTATTATTAATATAATGAGAGAAACTGAGCAGTTACGTAGTAAAATTGCATTAATTGAAAAATTCATTGATGAAAGGTTAGGAAATGCTCAACATAGAGATGTCACAGTTGAAGAAGAATTTGAGTGGTTCATGAAAACTGAAAGACGTAAAGCTATTTGTAAAATTATAGATGATGAGAATCTTGATGAGGACAAAGCAAGAGAAATATTTTATAATTTTGAATTTACAGGTAGATTAGATAATAATATTATCAAAAAAGCATTCTTGGATTCATTGAAGTTCAGAGAGAAAAAACAAAAAGTTGAAAATATCAAAACTAAAATTTTAGAGTTATTTGAAACTTTTGATTATTAGTGATAATCATTTGTCATTATAAAAAAATGACAACATTTATATACTATATGTTACAGAGGATTAATTGTCATTAGGAAAAAATGACAGAACTTTCCAATTAATTTTAATTATATTTTTAATTGGGTAAAAAGATTGTCCAATAGGACAATCATGTAGTTCATTTCATATATTTTATTTCACCTTTTAAAAAGTTTTCGCAGAAACACGAGGTTCATGTTGTTTAATCCTATGGCAAAAAAGGAGGTGCAAATAAAATGCAACACAAAAAATTAAAAGAAATCGCAGATGTTTTTACAGGAGCACGATTAGGTAGATTTAGTAAAAAAACTTCTAATGCGCTCCAAGAACAAACAGTGATAAAAAAAATTTATTCAAATAATAATATTGAATATGAAACTAAGGAAATATCTATTGAATTGGATAATAAGTTCTATACTCGTCAAGGAGATATATTAATTCAACTTGCAGGGGAAAACACAATTGTAAAAATAGATCAAGAAGGATTAATTGTTTCAATGTTTTATTGTGTAATACGTGCAAAACAAGGATATGATTCAAATTATATTTATCATGTTCTTAAAAATGAAATACTTCCAAAATATCAAAATATATTGAATGAAGGAAGTGCGTTACAAACAATCAAAACAATTTATTTAAAAGAACTTAAAATCCCAGTAATAGATCAAGAAAAACAAATAAAATTAGGGGAATTATTAGATTTAATTAATATAAAAAAAGATTTACATGAAAAATTAAGTGAAATTGATGAAAAAATGATAAAAGCAATATTAAATAATTACATGAAAGAGGATGATTAATATGAATAACAATTTAGAAGCAAAATTATGGGCAGTAGCAGATGAATTAAGAGGAAATATGGATGCAAGTGAATTTAAAAATTACATGTTAGGATTAATTTTTTACAGATACTTATCAGAAAGGATTGAATCTCACTTAAATAAAGAATTAGAAAATGATGGAATTACATTTGCACAAGCATATGAAAAAGAAGATTATAAGGAAGATCTTGAAGAAGAAGCTACAGAATCATTAGGTTATTTTGTTGAACCAAGTCATTTATACTCAACTATTGTAACTAAATGTACTAAAAGAGAATTTATTTTAGATGATTTAGCGGAAGCATTAAATACTATAAGTAATTCTTCATTAGGACATGAAAGTCAAGATGATTTTAGTAATTTATTTGAAGATGTTGATTTAACTTCATCAAAATTAGGAAAAAATCCTGAAAAAAGAAATGAATTAGTAACTAAAATTATTTTACATCTTAATGACATTGATTTTGAATTAGAAAATGATGAAGTTGACATTCTTGGTGATGCTTATGAATATTTAATCAGTAAATTTGCATCAGATGCTGGTAAAAAAGCAGGTGAGTTCTATACTCCTCAAGAAGTATCTAAGATTTTAGCAAAAATTGTTTCATTAAATAAGTCAGAATTATCTAGTGTTTATGATCCAACATGTGGTTCAGGTTCATTACTTTTAAGAGTAGGTAAAGAAGTAAAAGTAGGTAATTTCTATGGTCAAGAATTAAATCAAACAACTTACAACTTAGCTAGAATGAACATGATTTTGCATGATATTGATTATAAAGCATTTGATATACGCCAAGGAGACACATTAGAAGAACCACAACATGACACTGGAATGAGATTCAATGCAATAGTTGCAAATCCTCCTTTCTCAGCAAAATGGTCCTCAGATAAATCTTTTTTAGATGATGAAAGATTTGGTGCTTATGGTAAGTTAGCTCCTAAATCTAAAGCAGATTATGCATTTGTTCAACATATGATTTATCATTTAGATGAAAATGGAACAATGGGCATAGTATTACCTCATGGTGTTTTATTTAGAGGAGCGGCTGAAGGAATTATTCGTAAATATTTAGTTGATGAGAAAAATTATCTTGATGCAGTAATTGGTCTACCTGCAAATATTTTCTATGGAACAAGCATACCTACTGTAATTTTAATCTTTAAAAAATGTCGTTCAGAAGATCAAGATATTCTCTTTATAGATGCTTCTAAAGAATTTGAAAAAGTTAAAAATCAAAATAAACTTCGTGAAGAAGATATTGAAAAGATTGTTAATACCTATGCTAATCGTGAAGAAATTGAGAAATATTCACATAGAGCTACTCTAGATGAGATTAAAGAAAATGATTTCAACTTAAACATTCCAAGATATGTTGATACTTTTGAAGAAGAAGAGCCAGTAATCTTAGAAGATGTAATAAAAGAGTTAAAACAAATCAATGAGGATATGAAAGAAATTGATGCTGAAATTAAAAAATATTGTGATGAATTAGGAATTGAGGCACCTATATTTTAGGGAGGTTTCTATATGGATGAAACAAAATCAGTACCGAAATTACGATTTCACGGATTTAATGATGAATGGATTGAAAATAATTTAGGTGATTTAGTTCAAATTAATAGTGGTAAAAGTCCGAAAAATTTAATTAAATCTAAAGGTAATTTTCCTTATTTTAAAGTAGAGCAATTGAAT
>NZ_JBNMGD010000006.1:0-42231 GCF_050872065.1 Methanobrevibacter sp. | reverse complement strand
TTTCATATTATATTTTAATAAAATTAGAGATTATAAAATTATGGTGTATTATCATGGCAGATATTAATGAACTAGCAGAAAAAAAATTGAAATCAAGAATGACAAAAATTAGAAAATGCAACAGGGAAAGTGAAGAAAAAGCAAAATTCTCAGAAAAATTAGGTGTTTCTTTTGATGTAGAATTCCATAATAAGAACCCTGATAAACTTGCAGATGGTATAACTTTCATTACTACTCCTGAAGGTAGGATTTTATTAGCTGAATATTATTATGAAATTCCTGAAACTCAGGAGTATACTTCCATATCTATTGATGAGAAAAAATTAAAATCAATATTGGAATTCTTTGATGATTATAAATTAGAAATTGATGACTCTGATTAGATGATAGTTAATAATTCTTTAGATGAAGTTAAGAAAAGAGAAAATGCTCTTTTCATCATCAAAAATTTTGTTGAAACAAAAGGACGTTCTTGTTTATTTGATTTGACTGGTCTTGCAGGTGGATTTATTGCATCATCTTCTGAGTTAAGTCTTTTGGAAACTTATGTTGGTCCTGCAATATTTGAAGATGCTATTCAAGAGGTTGGAAAGGAGCATATGGGTGGAGAAAAAATCCTTGCTGTAAACAGGACTTCTTCAGGTATACTTGCTACAATATTGTCTCTTGTTAGTAAGGATTCAAATGTGGTGCATTATCTTGCTGAACTTCCGGCACACCCATCTATTCCAAGAAGTTGTGAATTGGTTGGTGCTGATTACTCTGAAACCGATGTTTTTGAAGAGTTTGATATACCCGAAAACACATCACTTGTGGTAGTTACTGGTTCTACTATGGATCATAAAGTAATTGATGAAGATGAATTTAAAAAGGTAATTGAAATGGCACATGCAAAGAGTATTCCTGTTATGGTGGATGATGCTTCTGGTGCAAGACTTAGGACAGTTGTATTTGACCAGGAAAAAGCATGTGATTTAGGTGCTGATATTGCAATTACAAGTACCGATAAATTAATGCCAGGTCCAAGGGGAGGATTAATGGCTGGTCGTGAAGATTTAATTGATGAAATTAAGATTAAAGTTAATCAATTCGGTCTAGAAGCTCAACCACCAGCAGTTCTTGCAATGGTAAACGGTATTAAAAATTTTAAAGAAGAAAATTTAATTAAAAGTTTTACAAAAAAAGATGAATTATACGATTTATTATCAGTAAGGTTTGCTAACTTTAAAAAATCCCCGACTGGAGTTATGATTTCTCCTGAAGGGTTAGGAGATGAAGTCACTGTTTCACATAATTTATCAGATGATGATTTAGCATATGTATTCTCGTTTATTTTATTAAAAGATTATGGAATAATAACAATTCCACCAGTTTCAATGCCTGGTGCATCAGCTACAATAAGATTTGAATTATCATCAAGTGATGCAATTAATTTAGATTTAAAAGATTTAAATAAAAAAATAGAATCTTCATTTGAAAAATTACAAGAAGTAATTACAAATGAAGAAAAATGTAGGGAGATTGTATTTAATTTTTGATTATACATTCTCCAGAAATTACTTTTTCTAAGGTTCCGTCGATTTTTTCAACGATTAGTGCTCCTTCTCTGTTAATACCTATTACGTATCCGTCATAATATTTATTGAATGGTTCTCTTACTTCTACAATTTTTCCAATAGAATAGGAACGTTTTCTCCATTCTTTGAGTATTGCTTCAAATCCTTCGCCATCAAAGATATCTCTGATGCCTTCGAATTCTTCCAAGAAGGTTTTAATTAAATAATTTTCACTTATCTTTTCACCTAGTTCTCTTTCAACTGTTGTACTTCCATCTTTTAGGAGTTCAGGGAAATTATCAATATCGACGTTTGCATCAATACCGACACCGAGAATAATATGTTCGATGGTATTAAATTTTGCAACGGCTTCAGTTAAGATGCCGCAAATTTTTTTACCGTTAATCATTATGTCGTTTGGCCATTTGATTTCCGGATTTTTAATTCCAACTTTTTCAAGAGTTTTTGCAACTGCAACGCCGGTAGCTAGTGTTATTAATGGAAGTTTTGAATGGTCAACATTAGGATTTAGAACTATTGATAACCATACACCACCTAGTGGGGATTCCCATGATTTTCCAGATCTGCCTTTTGCAGCTGTTTGTCTCTCAGAGATTATGACACTACCATCAGGAATGCCGTTTGCTGATAGGAATTTAGCTACAGTATTGGTTGATTGAACTTCTTTGAATACATATAAGTTTTTTCCGATGTATTTGGTATTCAAATCTTTTGAAATTTCATCAGCGTTAATGTATTCTGTTTTTTCTTTTCCAATTTCTTCAACCATATTTGTGAAATCATTGATATTGATTTGTTGTATTTCATCAATGGTTTCATCGGAAAGTTTACCTTCCTTTTTTAATAAGTTTATTATTTCTTCTTTCATTGAAAAACCCCTAGTTTATTTTTGTATATGATTTTTTACCATGTTTTGATATGATCCTACAGCTGCAGATATTGCAGCTATTTTTTTACCAGGCATAAATGTTGATTTTAGTTTGTTAACATACTCAAGGTCTTCTGCGATAACATTTTCCATTTCTGCTTCAATACCTTTTTTATATGTATCAATAAAGTGAGTGTTTAAATCACCGGAAATAAAGTTAGGGTTTCTCAATATTGCCTTATGGAATGGTATTGTTGTTTTAATACCTAAAATAATATATTCGCTTAATGCTCTTTTCATTCTGTTGATTGCATCGTTTCTGTCACGTCCGTAAGTAATTAACTTGGAAATCATTGAATCATAGAATGTTGGAATTGTATAATTCATGTAAACTCCACTGTCTAAACGTACACCCGGACCTCCAGGGGATCTGTAACCTGTGATTTTACCTGGATTTGGTGCAAAATCATTAAGTGGATCTTCAGCATTAATACGACATTCGATAGCGTGTCCTGTTACTTTAATGTCATCTTGACTATAGCTTAATTCATCACCGTTAGCTATTAAAATTTGTTGTTTTATCAAGTCGGTATTAGTAACAAGCTCGGTAATTGGGTGTTCTACTTGAATACGAGTATTCATTTCAAGGAAGTAATATTGTCCATTGTCATATAAGAATTCAACAGTACCTGCACTGGTATATCTTATATATTCAGCAGCTTTAACCGCACTTCCTCCCATTTCTTCTCTTAACTCTTCAGTCATAATTGGGGATGGTGCTTCTTCTAAAAGCTTTTGATGTCTTCTTTGGATAGAACATTCACGATCACCGACGTGGATTACATTTCCGTGTTCGTCTGCTAGAAGCTGGAATTCAATGTGACGTGGTTTTTCAAGGTATTTTTCTATAAATACTGTTGAATCTCCAAAGTTAGTTGATGCAACAGATTGTGTTGATTCGATTGCACGTACAAGTTCGTCTTCTTCGTAAACTGCACGCATACCAATACCCCCACCACCTGCGGAAGCTTTTACAATTACAGGATATCCAATTTGGCGAGCTATATCTTTAGCATCTTCAATATCGCTAACACCTTCAGGTGTACCTTCAATCACTGGAACTCCTGCTTTTTTCATGAGAGCTTTGGAAGTAATTTTATCTCCCATTTTATTAATTACATCTCCAGTTGGTCCGATGAGTTTGATTCCATTTTTCTCACATTCTTCACCGAATTTTGGATTTTCAGCTAAAAATCCGTATCCTGGGTGAATTGCATCAGCACCAGATTCAAGTGCAATGTTTATAATTTTTTCAATATTCAAGTAAGATTTTGCAGGTGAAGGGTTTCCTAATGGGTAGCTTTCATCTGCATAATTTGTATAAAGAGAAGTTTTGTCTGCATCGGAGTATATGGATACACTTTTAATGTCAAGTTCACGACATGCTCGCATAACTCTTATTGCAATTTCTCCTCTATTTGCAACTAATACTTTTTCAAACATTTGAAACCTCAAAGTAATTTTTTTATAATAATTATAATATATAATAAACTTAATATATTAAATCTTTGTAATGGATTTATCAAAATAATTTTTTAGGGATTTAACATGCTTAAAAATTTCATTCCGTTGTGGTTTTTCCTATTTTTAATGTAAAAAGCAATATCTTTATATACTACTTTGTACATATTTTATATTAATATATTCTCTGAGTATAAAAAAGTTGGTAGCATAAAAAGAAGCTACGGATATTATAACTGATATAATATCTTGTAAATGTGTAAAATTAATTAGTAATATATAAATGTAGGGAAATCTTTATATACTTTATTTTATATAGATTATAGTAATGTATAAAGATGAGCTATCTGTATTTATTCCAAACTCATTTCTTTCTGAGTCTAAAGATCTTAAAATTCGTACTTATAAAGTAGGTATTTTAGGTAGAGCTTTAGCTATTTTTCAAGCAGACAATGTTGTCATTTATAATGATGATAATGTTAAGAACGAAGATGGGGAAATGGATGGAGAATTTATTGCTGAAATTTTGAATTATATGAATACTCCTCAATATTTGAGGAAAAAAGCATTTCCTATAAGATCTGAATTAAAGCATGTTGGTATTCTTCCACCGCTTAGAACTCCGCATCATCCTGTTAATAATCAACCAGACGTGGGCGATTATAGGCAAGGTTTCACTGTTAAGAGAAATAAGAAAGGAACTTATGTGGACATAGGTATGGAGAAACTTGCATTCTGTAAAGAGCAACTTTCTGTTAAAAGAATTTTTGACTTTAAGATTACTAAAATTGCTAAGAAAGAAGTAATAGTCACACCTGATAAACCAGATGACATTTACTGGGGATATAATGTTATATCTTCTACTAAGAGTCTTAAAAATAGCTTAAAATTAATTAAACCTAATCTTGTTGTTGAAACTACAAGATATGGAGATTATATTAATTCTATTTTTGATGAATTAAAACCAAAATTGGATGAATCTAAAAGTATTGCTATTTTATTTGGTGGCCCATATTCTTCAATCCAAGATGATGTTTCTAATCCAAATTGGGATTTATTTAAATTAAATACTATTCCAGGACAAGGAACTGAAACTGTTAGAAGCGAAGAGGCTGTTGTCGCTACACTTTCTTTATTCAATTGTATGAGATTTTAATTCTCGTGATTTATTAGTTTTACACTCTAATAAATAACTTGCTCAACTTTTTATACATGGATGTTTTTAGGACTTTCTAAAAATAATCTTAGCACAGAATTATTTATACATTAAGTATATTCTTTATTGTGCTCCAATTGAATTTAACTCAATAGAGTATATTAGAATTTAATATTTATCTAGTTGTGGGCTTGCTTACAGCTATTTATTAACTCGATGGGATTATAATATTATGATCTTGTCAAAGCTTATTAAATGGTCATTAAATGACTATTAGGCTACAAAAATTAAAATAATTTAAAAAATAAGGAAAAATATTAATAAGGAGGTTAAATTAAATGGTAAGACATCACCAGCCAAGAAAAGGGTCTGTTGCTTTTAGTCCAAGGAAAAGAGCAGCTAAAGAAACCCCTAGAGTAAAATCTTGGCCTCAAATTGATGAACCAAAATTACTCGGCCTCGCAGGTTATAAAGTCGGTATGACTCACGTCTTAATGACTGATTCCGATAAAAACTCTCCAACTAATGGTATGGAAGTTTTCACTCCAGTAACCGTATTGGAAGTACCTCCAGTCGTAGTAATGGGAATTAGAGCTTATGAAAAAACTTCTCGTGGATTGAAAGTAATCACCGAGGTTCTTGCAGACAATTTAGATAAAGAACTTTCAAGGAAAATTTCTCTTCCTAAAGAGTATGATAAATCTAAAGCTATTGCAAAAATACAAGGTGCATTAGAAAACACAGAAGAAATTAGGGTATTAGTACACACAAATCCAAAAGTAACTAGCGTACCTAAGAAAAAACCAGATATATTCGAATGTGGTATTGGTGGATCCAATCCTGAAGAAAAATTAAACACTGCATTAGAATTATTAGGTAATGAAGTGAAAGCTAGTGAAATCTTCAATGAAGGAGAATTTGTTGATGCTATCGCAACTACCAAAGGAAAAGGATTCCAAGGTGTAGTTAAAAGATGGGGAATTAGAATTCAATATGGTAAAGCTGTAAGAGCAGGTAAAGGTAGACACGTAGGTTCTATCGGACCTTGGACTCCTAGAAGAACCATGTGGACTGTAGCTCAAGCAGGTCAAATGGGATACCATAAAAGAACTGAATTCAACAAAAGGATTTTAAAAATCGCATCAGCAGATGAAGTTGATCAAATCAATCCTGACGGTGGATTTATAAAATACGGTCTTGTTAAAAACGATTACGTTTTAGTTAAAGGATCTCTCCCAGGACCTTCTAAAAGATTAGTGATTTTAAGACAACCTATTAGACCTAATAATAAAGCTGAGGATATCCCTCAAATTAATTATATTAGTACTAAATCTAAACAAGGGGTATAATCATGAAAGTTAATGTTTATTCTATTAATGGGGAAGTTAAAGAAGAAATTGAACTTCCAGCTATTTTTGATGAAGTATACAGACCAGATTTAATCAAAAGAGCAGTACTTTCCGCACAATCTGCAAGAGTACAACCATGGGGTAACGATCCAATGGCAGGTAAAAGAACTTCTGCTAAAGGATGGGGTTCCGGTAGAGGAACTGCTAGAGTACCTAGGATTAAAAATGGTTCTAAAGCAGCATTTGTACCAATGGCAATTGGTGGTAGAAAAGCACATCCTACTAGAGCTGAGAAAAATCATCATGAAAAAATCAACATAAAAGAAAGAAGACTCGCAATCAGATCTGCTGTTGCAGCAACTACTAATAAAGAAATTGTTGAAAACAGAGGTCACAAAGTTGCAGATTTAGAACAAGTTCCTATTATTGTTGAAGATGAAATCGAAGCTGTAAAAACTACTAAACAAACTCGTGAAATTTTCCAAAACTTAGGTGTTTACGACGATGTTGTACGTGCTAAAGAAGGAAAAAGAATCAGAGCGGGTAGAGGTAAAACTAGAGGAAGAAAATACAAAAAAGTAAAAGGACCTCTCGTAGTTGTTGGTGAAGATAAAGGCATTCATTTAGGAGCAAGAAACCACGCTGGTGTCGATGTGGTTGTTGCTGAAAACTTAAATGCTGAATTATTAGCACCAGGTACCCATGCAGGAAGACTTACTATTTACACTAAATCAGCAGTTGAAAAATTAGGAGGTTTATTCCAATAATTTTGGAAATAGGTGATTATTATGAATGCTTACTCAGTTATTATTAAACCTCATGTTACTGAAAAAACCATGAACTTAATTGATCAAAATAATGAAATTACTTTTGTCGTAAATCGTGAATCTAATAAAGGTCAAATTAAAAGAGCTTTTGAAGAATTATACGAAGAAAAAGTAGCTAGAGTTAATACTCATATTACTACTAGTGGTGTAAAAGTAGCATACATTAAACTTGTTGAAGAAGAAATGGCAGAAGAACTTGCTGTCAGAATAGGTGTATTCTAAGGAGGAATTTGAATGGGAAAACGATTAATACATCAAAGAAGAGGAAGAGGAACTCCTGCTCACCGTGTTGCTTCTCATCGTTTCAAAGATAAAATTAGATACCGATCTTACGATGCATTAGAAAAAGAAGGCAGTATTAAAGGTAAAGTTATTGATATTTTACACGATCCAGCAAGAACCGCTCCTATCGCAGAAGTAAAATTCGAAAATGGTGAAAAGAAATATATCTTAGCACCTGAAAGTATCCAAATCAATGATGAAATTGAATGTGGTATTTCTGCTCCTATTAAATTCGGTAATACCTTACCACTTGCTGAAATTCCTGAAGGTACTCCAATTTATGATATTGAAAACACCCCTGGTGACGGTGGACGTTTTGTAAGATCTTCTGGAACTTATGCTTCAGTAGTTACTCATGATGCAAATCAAGCTGTTGTTGAATTACCATCTGGTGAATTAAAATACTTAGATCCTAACTGCCGTGCAAGTATTGGTGTAGTTGCTGGTGGAGGTAGAAAAGATAAACCATTCCTTAAAGCTGGTAAAAAATGGCATGCTTATAAAGCTAAAGGTAAGAAATTCATGACTGTTAGAGGTGTAGCAATGAACGCTGTTGACCACCCTCACGGAGGAGGTAACAGACAACATCCTGGTCGTCCAACCACTGTTTCAAGACATGCACCACCAGGAAGAAAAGTTGGTTCAATTGCAGCTAAGAGAACAGGTTTAAAAAGATAGATAGAGGGTGTTTCATTGGCAAGAAAAATATTCAAATATAAAGGTTATACTCTTGAAGAACTTCAACAAATGTCTTTAGAAGAAGTAATGGAATTATTCCCTGCAAGACAAAGAAGATCTTTAAAAAGAGGATTCTTACCAAGACAACAAATTGTTTTGGATAAAATGAGAAAATTAAATAAAGAAGAAAGTAAAGATGGCCGTCCTGTTGTTATTAGGACCCATTGTAGAGACATGATTGTTATACCTGAAATGGTCGGAACCACTTTCGGTATTTATGATGGTCAAAATTTCGTTGAAGTCACTATTGAACCAGAAATGATTGGTCATTACTTTGGTGAATACGCACCAACAAGGAAAAGAGTTCAACACGGAGACCCAGGTATGGGTGCTACCAGATCATCCATGTTTGTACCACTTAAATAAGGAGATTAGAACATGGCTAACAAATATGCTTATAATGAAGAAGTTGATGAAGCAAAAACTGCACGTGCTATGGCAAAATCTCTTAAGATTTCTCCAAAACACAGTGTTGAGATTTGCAGCGCAATCAGAGGAATGGAAGTAGCTAAAGCTAAAAGTTACTTGGAAGATGTTATTGAAATGAAAAAAGCAGTTCCTTTCAAAAGACACAACAAAAAAGTTGGTCACAGAAAAGGACTCGAAGGATGGGCTTCCGGTAGATACCCTGTAAAAGCAGCTGAGCAAATTTTAAAAGTTTTAGAAAATGCAGAAGCTAATGCAGAGTACAAAGGTATGGACACTGAAAAATTAGTCATTGAACATATCTCTAGTCACAAAGGTGTTGTAATTCCGGGATATATCCCAAGAGCATTTGGTAGAATGACTCCATTCAATACACCTACTACCCATATTCAAATTGTATTACAGGAGGCTAACTAATGATAGAAAAAGATTTTGTCACAGAGGGCCTTAGAAGAACTAGAATTGATGAATACTTAGAAAAAGAACTTGAAAGAGCAGGATACGGAGGTATGGATGTTCAAATTACCCCTTTAGGAACCATGGTTGTTGTTTACGCAGAAAGACCAGGTATGGTTATTGGTAGAGGAGGTAAAAATGTAAGGGCTATTACCAACACTCTCAAATCCGAATTCGGATTAGATAATCCTCAAATTGAAGTTAAAGAAGTTGAAGTTCCTGAACTTAACCCTAAAATCATGGCTTATAAAATAGCTAACATGTTAGAAAGAGGTATGCACTTCAGAAGAGTTGCTTACTCAACTATCCGTAGAATTATGGGTGCAGGAGCTCAAGGTGTAGAAGTAACTATTTCTGGTAAAATCAGAGGTTCTAGATCTGCTGTAGCTAAATTCGTTGAAGGATACATTAAAAAATGTGGTGAACCTTCCATCAGATTAGTTGAAGAAGGTTTTGCTACTGCTCAATTAAAACCTGGTGTTTTAGGTATTTATGTAAGAATTATGCCTCCTGAAACTGTATTACCTGATTCAGTTGAAATTCTTCCTCCTACAATGATTATCGAAGATAATGATGAAGTTATTGAAGAAGAAATTGATGTTGAAACTGAAGAGATTATTGAAGAAGAAATCATTGAAGAAGTTGAAGATCTCGACGAATTAGAAGAAGTTGTTGAAGAAGAATCTACTGAGGAAGTAGCGGAAGATGATAGTTAAATTTCAATTTAATTATCTTTAAAGAGTTGGAACAATGGCAATTTTAAGAAGTAAAGAAATTTGGGACATGGAAGTTGATGAGATTCAAGATAAATTAGTTGAACTCAGAGCTGAATTATCCAAAAACGTTTCTAAAAGTGCAGCTGCTGGGGTAAATGAAAACCCTGGAAAAATTAGAGAATTAAAAAGAACTATTGCTCGTGTTCTTACAATAATGAACGAAAAACAAAAGGAGAATTAAATGTCAAAAATTTGTGATGTATGTGGGCTTCCTGAAGAACTTTGTGTTTGTGAAGAAATCGCACGTGAAGTTCAATCTTTAAAAGTTTTTACTGTTAGGAGAAGATTTGGGAAACTCATGACTATTATCGAAGGTATAGATGAACACGATATTGATATAAGAGAACTCACAAAAACCCTCAAAGCAAAATGTGCTTGTGGAGGAACTGCTAAAAACGGTCAAATAGAACTCCAAGGAGATCACAAAGTTAAAGTTAAAAAAGTTTTATCTGACATGGGTTTCTCATCTGATACTATTGAAATTCGTGAATCTAAAAAAAATAATAAGAAAAGGAGATAATTCATCTATTCGATATGTTTTTCAATTAAATTATTGTAATTCTGCATAATTTATTGTAAATGTTATATTAAGAGATGATTCTATGATTACTTCAAGGAATTTAGTTCATCATGAATTCATTGGATTAAAAGTTCATGCTATGAATCCTAATAATCCCTCTCTTAATTTAAAAGGAACAGTTATTGATGAGACAAAAAATACCATTAATATTGAAGAAGAGGACAACAGCGAAAAAATGATTCCTAAAAAAGGAACATTTTTCGTGTTCGAACTTCCGAACGGGGAAAAAGTTGAAGTTGATGGTAATATTTTGTCCATTCGTCCTGAAGATAGAATAAAAAAAAGATTTAAAAAAATATAAATGGTGATAATATGGTTGGGCTTAACGTTCAAGAACCAGAAACTACATGTGATGATCCTAACTGCCCTTTCCACGGAACTTTATCTGTAAGAGGTCAAGTTCTTGAAGGAATTGTTGTAAGTAACAAAGCAGAAAGGACTATTACTGTTGAACGTAGTTACTATAAATTCATTAAAAAATATGAAAGATATGAAAAAAGGAAATCTAAAATCAATGTTCACAAACCAGATTGCTTAAATGTGAATGTTGGTGATTCTGTAAAAATTGCAGAATGTAGACCATTAAGTAAAACTAAACATTTTGTTTTAGTTGAAGTTAAAGGAGAGTAAATATTATGAAACCATTAACCTCAAGTGTAACTAAAGCATTACCAATTGGAGCAACCCTTCAATGTGTTGACAATACTGGTGCTCGTGAAATCGAAATTATTTCCGTAAAAGGATTTAAAGGTGTAAGAAGAAGACTCGACGTTGCTGGTGTTGGAGACTTAGTTGTTGCTTCTGTTAAAAAAGGAACTGCTGCCATGAGAAGAGAAGTTGTCAACGCAGTTGTAGTTAGACAAAAAAAGGAATATAGACGTGCTGATGGTCTTCGTGTTAAATTTGAAGATAATGCTGCTGTTATTATTACTCCAGAAGGAATTTTAAAAGGATCTGAAATCAGAGGTCCTGTTGCTAAAGAAGCAGCTGACAGATGGCCTAGTGTAGGTAGTGCGGCTAATATTTTAGTATAGGTGAAAAAATGTCAATTCAACCAAGAAAACAAAGAAAAGCTCGTTATACTGCTCCTGCTCACTCACGTAGTAAATACTTAAGTGCTTCTGTAAGTAAAGATTTAAGGGAAAAAGTAGGTAAAAGATCTTTACCAGTTAAAACAGGAGACAAAGTTAGAGTTGTCCGTGGAGATTTCAAAGGACATGAAGGGGAAGTTCTCACTGTAGATTACGATTCTTACAAAGTTACTATTGATGAAGTTACTTTATCTAAACCTGATGGAACTGCTACTTTCCTTCCAGTTGATCCATCTAACTTAGTAATTATTGAAGCAGATTTAAAAGACGATAGAAGAATTAAAAATAAAGGAGATAATTAATATGGCTAAAATGGGATCTAGAAAACATCTTAAAAGATATAAAGCACCTAAATCTTGGCCTATTCATCCTAAAGAAGATACTTGGACTGTAAAACCTTCCGCAGGTTCTCATTCCATTAGCAAATCTATTCCATTAACTTTAGTTATTAGAGATGTTTTAAAATTAGCTGATAACGCTAGAGAAGCAAAAAGAATTATCAACTCTGGTAATATCTTAATTAATGGAATTGTTGTTAAAGATTATAAATTCCCAGTAGGATTTATGGATGTTATTGACATTCCAAAAACTGAGGAATCTTATAGAGTTCTTTTAGATAGAAAAGGAAGATTACAATTAAAATTAATCGAAGACGCAAGTGCTAAATTATCCAAAATTGTTAATAAAACCACTATCAAAGGTGGAAAAACTCAATTAAATCTTCATGATGGTAAAAATGTCATCATTGAAGAAGATGCTTACTCTGTTGGAGATGTAATTTGTTTAAAAGTACCTGAACAAGAAATTGTTGATGTATATCCATTAGAAGAAGGAGCTACTATCCTTGTTACTGGTGGTAAACACACTGGTGAATTAGGTACTGTATCTGAAATTATTGAAAATAAATCTACTAATCCTAACACTATTATTATTGAAAATAGTGCTAAAGATGAATTCTTAACTTTAAAAGAATATGCATTTGTAGTTGGTAGTGATGCACCAGTAATCGATTTATTGGAGGTTAATAAATGAACCCAATGAATGAAGTACGTATCGAAAAAGCTACTGTTAGTATCGGTGTTGGTGAAGCAGGTGAAAAATTATCTCGTGCTATTACTCTTTTAGAAAGTATGTTCGATCAAACTCCAGTTAAAACTTTTTCCAAAGTTACTAACCCAGAATGGGGAATTAGGAAAAAACAACCTATCGCATGTAAATTAACTTTACGTGGGGAAAAAGCAGAAAAAGCTATTAACATGGTTTTAGAAGGTATTAGTAGGAATATTAAACCTACTCAATTTGATGCACAAGGAAACCTTTCTTTTGGTATTAAAGAACATATTGATATCCCTGGTATGAGATATAATCCAGATATTGGTATTTTCGGTATGAATGTTTCTGTCACCTTTGAAAAACCAGGTTATAGAATATCTAAAAGAAAAATCCAACAAAAGAAAGTTCCTCAAAAACATAGAATTTCTAAAGAAGAAACTATGAAATTTATGGAAGAAAACTTTAAAGTTAATTACGTAACTGAATAAGGTGATATTTTGCCAAGAAAATACGGAAAAGCTGCTAAAAAATGTAGTCGTTGTGGAGACCACTCTGCTATGATTAGTAGATATGGATTAAACTTATGCAGACAATGTTTTAGGGAAATTGCTCCTAAAATTGGATTTAAAAAATATAATTAGAGGTAATTACTATGAGTCTTATGGATCCTCTTGCTGATGCTTTAACTAATATTAGAAATAATGAATTACAAGTAAATGATTCTTGTGTTATTTCTCCTGCTTCCAAATTAATTGGACAAGTTTTAAGCACAATGCAAAAAGAGAATTATATTGGTAATTTTGAATATGTTGATGACAATAGGGCAGGTAAATTCAATGTTGAATTAATCGGTAACATTAACAAATGTGGTGTTATCAAACCTCGTCATGCTGTTAAAAAAGATGAATTTGAAAAATTTGAGAAAAGATATTTGCCAGCAAAAAACTTTGGTATTTTAATCGTCACTACTCCTCAAGGAATTATGACTCACACTGAGGCTAAAGAAAGAGGAATTGGCGGACGTTTGTTGGCTTACATGTATTAGGTGATAAAATGGTAGTAGCTGCAGCTATAAGGGAAGAAATTGAAATCCCTGAAGGCGTTGAAGTTATAATTGATAATAATGAGGTCTCTGTAAAAGGACCTAATGGAGAAGACTCCAGAAAATTTACTTATCCTAATGTAAGTATTAAGGAAGAAGAAGATGTTGTTATTTTAGAAACAGCATTTCCTAAAAAGAAAGATAAAGCAATGATTGGAACTACAAGAGCACACATTAACAATATGATTGTTGGTGTAACTGATGGTTTTACTTACCATATGAAAATTGTATTCGCTCACTTTCCAATGACTGTAAAAGTTCAAAAAGATACTGTTGTAATTGACAACTTCCTCGGGGAAAGACACCCAAGAACTGCTAAAATTGTAGGTTCTGCTAAAGTATCAGTTAAAGGTGATGAGGTAACAATTACTGGTATTAATAAGGAACATGTTGGTCAAACTATGGCTAACTTAGAACAAGCAACTAAAATTAAAGGAAGAGATCCTAGAGTATTCCAAGATGGAATATACTTAATTAGCAAAGAATAAATTTGGTGATTTAAATGGCTAATAAAAGATTTAAAAGACAAGAATATGCTCGTTATAAAAAACTTGGAATCAAATGGAGACGCCCTAGAGGTAAAACCAGTAAAATGAGAAGATATGAAGCTGGTAAACCTGACATGCCAGCAATTGGTTACAGAACCCCTAGAGCTATTAGGGATTTACACCCTTCAGGATTCAAAGATGTTCTTGTTCACAATATGCAAGAATTAGAAGACTTAGATCCAGCTACTGAAGCTGCAAGAATAAGTGCTTCTATCGGGAAAAGGAAAAAAGATGTAATGCTTGCAAAAGCATTAGAACTTGGTATTAAAGTTTTAAATAAATAAATCATAATTATAAACCAGTCAATTCCGGGTTTTTTATGAATTGACATGGTTATTAAATTAAATTAAAATAAGGGAATTTAGATTATATCTAAATTTAACAGCTATGCTGTATGGAGGATTATATATATGAATCTTACAACTCAAAAAAGATTAGCTGCTAGTATACTCAAAGTAGGTCTTAATCGTGTTTGGATTGATCCAGAAAGATTAGAAGAAGTATCTATGGCAATTACTAGGGAAGGAGTAAAGCAGTTAATTAATGATGGTGCTATTAAAGCAAAACCTCAAAAAGGTATTAGTAGCTACAGATCTAAAAAAATTAAAGAACAAAAAGCAAAAGGAAAAAGAAAAGGTAGAGGTAGTATTAAAGGAGCTAAAAAAGCTCGTACTCCTAAAAAACAAGCTTGGATGACTACTATCAGGGCTTTAAGAAAAGATCTTAAAGAAATGCGTGAAGATGAAATAATTGATGTTACTACCTACCGTAAATTATATAAAATGGCTAAGGGTGGCGCATTCAGAAGTAAATCTTACATGAGAAACTATGCCCGTGACCATGATTTAATTAAAGGAGATGAGTAAACATGGCACAAGGAACTAATTATAAAGTAGCTTTCAGAAGAAGAAGAGAAGGTAAAACTGATTATGCAGTAAGGATGAAATTAGTCAATTATGACAAACCTCGTTTAGTTGTTAGAGTTTCTAATGCTCATGCTACTGTTCAAGTTATTAATTATGCTCCTGAAGGAGATTTAACTGTTGCTTCAGCTGTAAGTAAACAATTAGCTAAATATGGTTATTTAGGACATACTGGTAACCTTACTTCATTTTACTTAACTGCTTACCTTTGTGCTAAAAGAGCTTTAGCTAAAGGTATTGAAAACGCAATTTTAGACATTGGTTTAAAATCTCCAATTAAAGGATCAAAAGTCTTTGCAGCTCTCAAAGGTGCTATCGATGCAGGTTTAGAAGTTCCTCACGGTGATTTCATTTTCCCAGAAGATGATCGTATTAACGGAGGACACATTGCTGCATATGCTGAATCTTTAGAGTCTGAAGAAGTTGCTAAAAAATTCTCAAAGTATTTTGAAAGAGGTCTTGATCCTAAAGATTTACCTGCAAACTTTGAAGAAACTATTAAGAATATTGATGAGGCAGAGGAATAACTATGAGTTTTAATATTGATGAATGGGAACCTAAAACTAAATTGGGTAAATTAGTTAAAGATGGAACCATTACTGATATCGATGAAATCTTTGAAAAAGGTCTTCCAATTATGGAATTAGAAATAGTCGATGCCTTAATTCCGGATTTAGAAGAAGAAGTAATGGATGTTAACTTAGTTCAAAGGATGCACAAATCTGGTAGAAAAGTTAATTTCAGAGTAATTGTTGCTGTAGGTAACAAAAATGGTTATGTAGGATTAGGCCAAGGTAAAGCTAAGGAGGTTGGTCCTGCTATTAGAAAAGCTGTAGACAATGCTAAATACAATCTTATTAAAATAAGAAGAGGTTGTGGAGATTGGGGTTGTGTATGTGGAAGAGAACACACAGTACCATTCAAAGTACAAGGTAAAACCAGTAGTGTAAGTGTAAACTTAATCCCTGCACCTGCAGGAGTAGGTTTAGTAATTGGTGATGTTGGTAAAACTATCCTAAAACTTGCTGGTATTCACGATGTATGGTCTCAATCTTTCGGACAAACTCAAACTACTGTAAACTTTGCTAATGCAGTATTTGCTGCTTTAAAAGAGTTAAGTAATGTAAAAGCAAGTCAAGAAGACCTCAAAAAAATGGGCGTTAACTACTAAATGGTGATTATATGTTTTTAGTTATTAGAGTTAGAGGAACCACTGGTGTTATTCAAAATATTGCTAACACCTTAGATATGTTAAGACTTAACAGAATCAGCCATGCAGTACTCGTCGAAGAAAATCCTAGTTTTGAAGGTATGCTTCAAAAAGCTAAGGATTACATCACTTGGGGTGAAATTGATGCAGAAACTTTATCTGCTATCATCGCTAAAAGAGGAAGACTCCCAGGTAATGTAAAAGTTACTGATGAATACGTTGCTGAAAATACTGATTACAAAGACATCGCTGATTTAGCTCAAGCAGTAATTGAGTCTAAAGTTAAATTAGCTGATGTTGGAATTAAACCTGTATTCCGTTTACACCCTCCTAGAAAAGGATATGAAGATATTCGTTTATCTGTAAAAGAAGGTGGATCCTTAGGTTACAGGGGAGAAAATATTAAAGAACTCGCAAAGAAAATGCTTTAAACCGGGTGTATATTTATGATTAGAACAAAACGTAAAATTAACAAACAAAGAGGTTCTAGATCCAACGGTGGAGGCTGTACTAAAAAACGTAGAGGTGCAGGTAATAAAGGTGGAAAAGGAAAAGCAGGTATGGGTAAACAACATTGGACCTGGACTGTAATTCACGATCCTAAACACTTTGGTAAATACGGTTTCAAAAGACCTCAAAAAATGATTAATAAAATTAATGCTGTTAATTTAAATTATTTAGAAGAACAAGCTGATAAATTACTTGCAAATGGCAAAGCATCTCAAGATGGTGACGCTATTGTAATTGATGTAACTGAATTAGGTTACGACAAAGTTTTAGGTAAAGGTAAAATTACCAAAACTTTCAAAATTTCAGCTCCTCAATTTTCAGCATCAGCTGTTGAAAAAATTGAAGAATTAGGAGGAGAAGCTATAGAATTATAGCTTTTTTCTCTTTTATATTATTAGAGGAAAAAAATGTCATCACTAGAATTTTTAGAGCCGGTCTTTAGAATAATTCCTGAAGTTAAATCTCCTGTTCACAGAGAAGATTTTAATGAAAAACTTAAATGGACCGCTCTTGTTTTAGTTTTATATTTTATATTGACTGAAATTCCGTTATATGGATTAGCTCCTGGAGCTATTGATTCTTTTGCTCAGTTAAGAGCAGTTATGGCAGGAAGTTTCGGTTCTATTCTTACTTTAGGTATTGGGCCGATTGTTACTGCATCTATTGTTTTACAATTATTAGTTGGTTCGAATATATTGGATTTGGATTTATCTTCTCATAAGGACAAATCTCATTTTCAAGCTACTCAAAAAATTCTTTCTATTGTTTTTACAATTTTTGAAGCATCTGTTTTAGTATTAACTGGTAACTTATTACCAATTGATGGTTCGTATACTTTAATATTAATTGCTCAACTTGTTGTTGGGGCATTAGTAATTATTTATCTTGATGAAGTTGTTTCAAAATGGGGATTTGGTAGTGGTATTGGTTTGTTCATTGCTGCTGGTGTATGTCAAGCTATTATTGTAGGTACTTTCAGTTTCTTAAGTGGTGCAGATGGACTATTCGCAGGTATTATTCCTAAATTTATCCAACTTGTTGCTGGTGGTACTGTGGACCTATCTATTCTAGTTCCATTATTTGCAACTATCATTGTGTTTATAGTTGTTTTATATGGTGAGGCAATGAAAGTAGAAATTCCTATTTCCCATGGTCAAGTTAAAGGTCACGGTAGGATTAGAGGATCTGTTGGTAAATATCCATTGAAATTTGTTTACTCAAGTAACATGCCTGTAATTTTAACAAGTGCATTACTTGTGAATGTTACTTTATTTGCAAACATTTTCCAAAAAATGGGCATTCCACTATTAGGACATCTTGAAAATGGTAAAGCTGTTGATGGTATTGCTTGGTTGTTATCTACACCTAATTTATCCATGTTTATTACAGAACCAATTCATGTTCTTATATATGCAGTATTCTTCATAGCTTGTTGTATTTTATTCTCATACTTATGGGTAGAAATCAGTGGATTAAATGCTAAAAAGATTTCTGAGCAACTATATAAATCAGGTATTCAAATACCAGGATTTAGAAGTAGTAAACGTCAATTATATAAAATTTTGAAAAAATATATTCCTGCACTCACTATTATTAGTGGTATTTATGTGGGACTCATTGCTTTCCTTGCGGATTTAACTGGTGCTTTAGGTGGAGGTACTGGTGTTTTGCTTACTGTAGGTATTCTTCATAAACTTTATGAGGAAATGGCTCAAGAGCAACTCATGTCTACAAATCCTGTTCTTAGGAAAGTTTTAGGAGGAGATTAATCTTTCTCCTTTTTTTTCTTTTAACAATATGTGGGGGATTAAATTGAAATTAGTAGTATTAACTGGTATTCCAGGTTCTGGAAGTACAACTTTACTTAATAAAGCTTTAGAACAAGTTGATTATGTACATTTAAACTATGGAGACATAATGACTGAAATTGCAATTAAGGAAAATATTGTTGAAGATAGAGATTCTTTAAGAAAGTTACCAGCTGAAACACAAAAAGAAATTCAAGCTAAAGCAGCAAAAGAAATAAAACAAAGATCTGAAAATGATAATGTTATTGTAGATACTCATTGTACTATTAACACACCTGCTGGATTTTTACCAGGGCTTCCAAATTGGGTTTTAGAACAATTACAACCGGATCTTTTTATTTTAATTGAAGCTAATGCTGATGAAATCATTTACAGAAGATTAAATGATGAGTCTCGTCAAAGAGATATCCAAAAAGCTAAAGAAATTCAATTACATCAAGAAATGAACAGAGCAACTTCTATGGCTTACGCAACTTTAACAGGTGCTACCGTTAAAATAGTTGAAAACCATGATAATCATTTAGATTCTTCTGTTTCAAAATTAGTTGATGTTTTAAATTTATAAATTATTATTGGGGTATAATATGTTTGAAATTATCTATGATGCTTTGAATGCAGTTTTTAATCCGATTCTTGCTATGGATCCAAATCCAAGTAATCCTGCTTTAACTGTATTGATTATTGCATTTATTGTATCTTTAATTACAACTATTGCTAATAAGTATTTAGTTGATCAAGATGCTTTAAATGAAAGGCAAGAAAAAATGCAAAAGTTCAATAAAGAACTTAGGGATGCTCAAAAAAGAGGTGACGGTAAAAAAATGGCCGAACTTCAAGCTAAACAAGCAGAAATGATGAAAGAGAATACTGCAATGATGTCTGAACAGTTCAAACCAATGATTGTTACTTTTGTTCCTATTATTTTAATATTCTTTTGGATGAGAGCATCTGCAATTCATGATTTAGTCGTTATATTACCTTCCACTGTTTATTGGGTTACTTTGACTCCTCTTTGGCATTTTGTTGGTAGTATTTTCTATGGTGGTCAAGCTACTATTCCATATGGAATTGGTTGGCTATTGTGGTATATGATTTGTACTTTTGGTATGAGTCAAATTTTAAGAAAATTCTTAGGATTCAAACAAGGGTTCTAGATAACCCTAAAACTATACCTTTATTAATAATGAGGAATATATATTATAGTATTCTATTTTGAATACGCTATTACACAATTATTAAATTATTAAAAATTATTATAGGTGATTAAATGCCTGCTAATAGGTTTAGATCAAGATCATATAAAAGAGTTCATAAAAACACTCCTGGCGGAGAAAATGTTTTAAGATACAAAAAGAAAAAACCATCTAAGCATGTTTGTGCTGAATGTGGTGCAGTATTACATGGTGTTCCTCGTGGACGTCCATATGAAATTAGAAAATTATCAAAAACAGCTAGAAGACCTAGCCGTCCATACGGTGGGTACTTATGCTCAGCTTGCGCTCGTAAACATTTCAAAAACGAGGCTAGAAAATAATGATAATTACAATCGGCGGATTAGCTGGAACTGGAACAACTACACTTGCTGAAGTATTAAGTGAAAAGTTAAATGTTCCTTATATTTCTGCAGGTTTTATCTTTAGGGAAATGGCTGCAGAGAGGGGAATGAGTGTTCTTGAATTCAGTGAGTTTGCTGAAGGTAATGATGATATTGATAGGGAAATTGATGAAAGGCAAGCTGAAAAGGCCAAATCAGCAGATAATCTAATACTCGAAGGACGATTATCCGCATTTTTTGTTGAAAATGCTGATTTAAGGATTTGGTTAATGACTCCTTTTGATGTTCGCTCAGAAAGGATTGCACAAAGGGAAGAAAAATCTGTTGAAGTGGCTAGAGATGAAATTATCATTCGCGAAAACAGCGAAGCCTTAAGATACAAAGAAATCCATAATATTGACATTGGCAATATGGATATCTATGATTTAATTATAAATACTGATAGCTTTAATCCAGAAAGCATATCAGAAATCATTACAACAACATTAAAGGTGATATAAATGGTATCAATTGAAGTAGGTAGAGTATGTGTTAAAACTGCTGGTAGAGAAGCTGGTGAAAAATGCGCAATCGTCGAAATTATCGATGAAAATTTTGTAGAAGTAATTGGTGAAGCTGTAAAAAACAGAAGATGTAATATTGCTCACTTAGAACCAACTGCAGATTCTATCGATGTTTCCGGTGATGCAGATTCTATCAAAGCAGCTTTAGCTGATTTATAAGTGAATAATTAATTATTATTCATAATCTTTTTTTATTTAACTATTTTTTTTTATTTAATATTCAAGGTTTTTTTCATGAAGTTTAATATGGTCACTAAATCAAAAAGTTTTACTTCTCAGGATTTCGGTTGTAAACCTGAAGAACGGCAAATCGATGAGTATATTTCCAAAGGGGTAATTAATTTAGACAAACCCTCTGGTCCGACTTCCCATGAAATCGATTCTTGGATTAAACGCATTCTGCCATTAGGAAAATCAGGTCATGGCGGAACATTGGATCCTAAGGTAACAGGAATTTTGCCTGTTGGCTTAGATGATGCAACAAGAGCAATTCAACTACTTTTAACAGCTCCTAAAGAATATGTCTGTTTATTGACACTGCATCAGGATGTTTCAGAAGAAAGAATTCGGGAGGTCTTTAGTGAATTTACAGGTAAAATATTCCAACTTCCTCCTGTGAAATCTGCTGTAAAACGAGAATTAAGAACACGTAATGTCTATTATTCCACTATTTATGAAATAGATGGTCGTGATGTTTTATTTAGAATAGGTTGTCAGGCAGGAACTTATGTTAGAACTTATTGTCATAATATTGGTGAAGCTTTAGGTGTGGGAGCTCATATGGCTGAACTTAGAAGAACTCAAGTCGGTTCATTTACCGAAAAAAATAATTTAGTAACATTGCAGGATGTAACTGATGCATATCATTTCTATATTGAAGATGGTGATGATTCATTCTTACGCCAAGCTATTATGCCAATGGAGAGAGCTGCTGATTATTTGCCAAAAATTATAGTTAAGGATTCTGCTGTTGATGCAATTTGTCATGGCGCAGACTTGGCTTGTGGAGGTATTTCTGAGTTAGCAGACAATATTCAAAAAAACGATTTTGTCGTTATTAAAACACTTAAAAATGAATTGGTTGGTGCAGGACATTCATTATTGACTTCTCAAGAAATTTTGGAAGCAGATTCAGGCTTTGCAGTTAATGTTTCTAAGGTATTTATGAAACCTGATACTTATCCAAGATTTTGGAAGTAACCTTTTTATTTTTTCAGCATACACTTTTTTAAAGCACAACATCTAAATAAACAAGCTTTAATTTAACTTCTTTTTTATAATAAACGCTTATAATATTATTATTTTAAGAGTTTATTTATATTTTTTTTTTTTTTTTTTATCGTGATTGTAATCTATTTTTTATTAAAACGGGATTTTTCCGACCGAATAGTATATATACTATTTAATAACAATAAAGTATCATAGAAAGCTGTTTTTTTAGGGTTTTCTATTGTACGTTGGAGGTAAATTATGAAATTATTAAACAAATATTTTTTATCTGTATTTTTGATATTATTTGTTTTAGTTCTCGCTGTTAATTCAGTTAGTGCTGCTGATAATGATAATTTAACAGATATAAATGATGGTAATTCAGATTTATACGATGCAGTTGAAATTCCTTTTGATATTGAAAAAGATAATATTCAAACTGTTTTAATGGATAGTGATGATAATGATTTGCAAAATTTTTCTTCAAATAGTATGAATGATGAGTTAAGTATTGATAAGTTCGATTCAAATAATTCTATTGAAGTTTATGATGAGTTTAGCGATTTGAATGGTCCGTCACTCACATCTGTGGTTCCGGAGGATATCGTATTTAATGGAATTTACCATGTTGGTCCAGGTCAACAGTATGCAACCATACAGGCTGCATTAAATCAATGTAGAAATAATAATGGTAATTATCAGATTATTATACATGCAGGTACTTATACTGGATCAGGCAATATCGGTTTAGATATTAAACCGAATAAGTTCTTTTCTGGAAAATTTGGTTACTTAGATATTCGAACTGCAAATGATGGTGATGTTGTATTGAATGCCAATAGAGCTTCAAATATTTTCACCATCAAATCTAGAAATGTGCATATTACTGGATTAACATTTAAAAATGCTTATGTTTTAGGTGATGATTCTAACAGGTTTGCAGGTGTTGCTATAAGAATTAATTCAGGGGACGTGTCTATTGATAATTGTTCTTTTATTGATAATGAGGCTAAAAACGTTTGGGGTGGCGCATTACATATTCCATCTAGTGTTTCTAACGTGAATATTACAAATTCATTATTTATTAATAATAGTGCAGAGGTAGGTGGTGTTTTACGTGCTGAATCTAATTCCGGGAATATTAATATAATTAATAATACTTTTATTAATAATACTGCAACTTCTCATGGTGGCGTTTCTTGTGTATTTAGTACACATGTGACTTTTGCAGGATGTACTTTTATAAATAACTCCGCTCCTTCATCTGGAGCTATTCATTTCCATTCAGCAGGACATCTTGTTGATAATTGTACTTTCATAAACAATAGTGCTAATGGTACTGGTAATGATGGTTATGCGGGGGCTGTTGGTTTAGTTTACAGTACTAATGGTGGAGTTACTATTTCTAATTCCAAGTTCTTCAATAATTCTGCTAATAATTATGGTGGTGCTATTGAGGTAGAGGGTGGAGGTAGCAATGCAAAAATAGTGAACTGTACTCTTGAAAACAATACTGCAGGTTATGGTGGTGCTATCCGTATTCAAGGTTCTAACACTCTTGTTGAAAATAGCATCTTAATTAATAATAAAGCTACTGGTTCTAGTGGTGGAGCAATTCATGTTGAAGGTACCAGTACCCAAATATTGAATGCTACTTTTATTAATAATTCCGCTATTACAAATGGTGGAGCCATATCCATTACAGGTAATGATGCTATTGTTTCAAATTCCATCATTGCTAATAACACTGCAGCTAATGGTGCAGGGGTTTATATTCAAGGTAGAAAAACAACTATTTCTAAGTCTTTCATTGAAAATAATACTGCTAGCAATAATGGTGCTGGTGTTTACATTCAAGGAAACCAAGCTACTTTAAAAGATTCTACTATTTATAATAATAATGCCTCTGTTAATGGAGGAGGAGTTTATATAAATGGTAATGACGCTTCCATATCAAATGTTAACTTTACATTAAACAATGCTATTCCTGATGAAGAAAAGTTAGATGACGGTCTTGGTGGAGCTATTTTCATTGCTGGCGGTAATAATCATATTGCTGATAGTAATTTTACATACAATACTGCTCGTAATGGTTCTGCGATTTATATAAATCCATCTAGTCCTGATGTGAACAATTATATTGATAATTGTATTTTTACTGATAATCAAGCTTGGAGTTATTGGTTACCAATCTTTTATAATAATGTAAATAAAACCATTGAAACTAATTTAACCGGTGGAGATAATATATTAAATGCCATTCATAATAACGGAAGTAACTTGCGCATTTTCATTGATGGTAAGCATCCTGTTTTAGGATGGGAAAACTCTCAAGGTGGTACAATATTGTATCAAGATAATCGTGAGTTTAACCAAACTATTGTAACTCTTGTTTATGATATGTATGGTAATTTAGTATTTAATGAAACAGCTATTACTGATTTGGCTGGTAGAGTTAGTTATGATATTCCTCAGGATACTCATTCATGGTTTATAGTTAATATGACTCATTTAGAAGATACTTATTATAAAGAAATTACCAATATTACTGGTATTAATATTAATCCAGGTTTGACAATGAGTGATGTAACTATGTATGAAGGCAATGCAACTCCTCAAACTATTTTCCTTGTGTTAACTGACGATGATTCTGATCTTTTACCTAAGGAAGGTCCAATCAATATTTATATCATGATTAATGGTGAAAAAGTTTATATTGGTAGTGGTTATACTGATAATAATGCATTGTTGATTTTCTATGAAAGTTTAATATTTAAAACACTCAATCCTGGTAATTATACAACTATTGCAGAATATAAATATAGTTATTGGGATGAAACTACTCATACAATAATTGATAAAACATTTTCTACTAAAGCTAATTTGGAAGTGCTCCCATATTTATGGAGTATTAATAAAACCATCGCATATGTTAATGGTATTCCATATACTGGAGATATGATTATTCATGTAAATGACATTATAACATTTAACATAACTGTTTCTAATAATATTAAAGATAATCTAACCGGATTAAAATTAATTGATTTGGATACTGACGGTTTAAGTTATATTTCAACTACTGGTTCTACTTGGAACTATGAAGGTAATAATGTTTGGTCATTAGATAATTTAATTGGTTTTGGAAATTCTTCATTACTAGTTAATTTTAAAGTTCTCAGTCTAGGCAATTTAAATAATACTGTTAAGGGCAGTATATTAAATGGTTTAAGAAGTAAAAGTGCTAATGTTACTTTTACAGTTAATAAATATTTAACCAACCTTGCTGTATCTAATCATACTGTACTTCCAGGTACTGATGTTACAGTTACAATTACTGTTACTGGTGAATTAGATAATATTAATGGCCTGGCTACTGTCACTATCAATGGGGCAGCTATCCCTAATGTAATCATTACTAATGGTGTTGGTACTTTCAATTTCAATGTTCCTGATTCTGATGTTAATGGAACTTTGTATGATATTTATGCAGAATTCATTGATGAAACTGGTATGTCTGCCAGTTCTAATGGTAATGGTTGGATTAAAGTTATCCAATATACTACAAATATCGTTGTTTCTAATGTGACTGTTTATCCTGGTGATAAGGTTGCTGTAACTATTGAGGTTAGTACTGAGGATGGTGCTTTGTTTAATGGTGTTGTTAATGTTGTTTTAAATGATGCTGCAGGTGCTGCTTTTAGTGTTGATATTGTTGATGGTGTGGGTTCTTTTGAGTATAATGTTCCTAAGGCGCTTGTTGAGGGTTCTCATATAGATATTAGTGCTAGTTATGATGGTGATGCTACTTACTTGGGATCTGAGGCTTCTGGTTGGATTGAGGTTTTGCCTGTTTCTTTCCATGTTGATAAGTCTGTTGATGGTAGTGGTTTTGTCATTGGTGATGAGGTAGTGTTTGTTGTTGTTGTTTCTAATGATTGTGATGGTATTTTGTATGATTTGACTGTTAGTGATGTTCTTCCTAGTGGTGTTGAGTTGGTTGAGGGTGCTAGTTATGGTTCTTGGATTTATGATGGTAATTCTTGGAGTTATGGTGATTTAAGTCCTGGTGCTAGTGCTACTTTGGTTATTCCTACTCGTGCTGTTAGTGCTGGTGAGTTTACTAATGTTGTTAGGGCTACTGTGAATGATGGTGTTCTTTCTAGTGAGGATTCTGTTGATTTCGGTATTTCTAGGTTGCATACTAGTATCGTTGTTTCTAATGCAACTGGACATCCTGGTGATAAAGTTACAATAACTATTAAAGTCAGTACTGAAGATGGGGTTCTATTTAATGGGGATGTTGATGTTATTTTACCGGATGGTAAGAAAATAACTGTTCCTGTAGTTAATGGAGCTTATGAATTAGAATGGATTATCCCAAAAGATGCAAAAAATAATGATATGTTCAGTATTTTTGTATTGTTTGGAGGCAATTCAACATACTTCGGATCCAACAGCACAGGATTTATTAAAGTCATTGAGAATCAAGATCATAATAAGACTAATCATACCAACAAAACTAACCATACTAAACACGGTAGTTTAAATGATAATAATATGCTTATGAATAAGACTGGTAATCCATTATTAGTATTGCTAACTTCATTGGTTGTTTTATTTGTATCATTCAAACGCAGAAAAGACAAATTTTAATATTACTATTTGGTATTAAGGAGAATTTAATTCTCTTTAACTTTTATTTTTTTTTATAATAATTTTAAGCTGTATTTTATTTCCAGTATTTTCCGCCTATTGAATATTGATTTGCTTTTACTGGATATTTCATAACTTTATTTCTTGTAATAATTGTCTCTGTAATCATTTGTTAATTAATTTTTATCTAGATTATATTTTATTCGTAAAAAAAGAAAATATTTAAGGGCTGTTTTGAAAATTAAAAAAAGAGATTTTTAGAAATTTAAAAAATAAAAAGAAGATGGTAGAGCTAGAAAGCTCCTCCACCTCCTCCTCCTGAACCTCCTCCAATATTACCAAAGTCGCTGGAATCGGAATAACTGTTTGTAGTTTCACTGGTGATGAATGCTGTACTCATCATTCCATATCCTCCATAATAATGATACCTTATTATATCATCATCGAATTCGGAAATATTCGGCATTTGCAGTTTCATGGATTCATAAACCTCTTCAGCTACTCCAAGAGCAGCTCCATAAATCAAGTATTCTTTCCAGATAACTATTGATTCTGGAGGGTGTTCTTTAATTAAACTGTTGTCTATTAAAAAACTCTTTAAGTTATTCCATTTGAGATAGTAGGTTCTGCCCTCTTCAGTCCATCTTCCAAAAATATCTTCATCCATCATAATAATTGCAAATGAAAATATTCCTAAAGCGATTCCTGCTACAACACAGAAAAATCCGGTTGAAAGGTTTGTATAAAATCCAAGAGGAGCTATAATTATTGCGTATATGATTCCCAATATTCCCATAATATTAATTATTGTAGAACCGGTATCATCAAAGTATTTCTGAATGTTGATTTCATCTTTAACGGAGGCTTCCCAGTCATGAACTTTATCATTAAACCATAGGGCTTCATCTTCTTGTGTTAATTTATTGCTGAATGATGAGAGATTTAACATTTCATTTGTTGAAAAATTATGCAAAGCGTCATATACAATTTTCTCAGAGTCAGTTAATCCTTCTTTGCTATTAAATTTTAAAAGCAAATCGCTCATTTCACTATCATCATCAATGCCTGAATCTAATGTAATGGCTTTTTTGTCAATGAGATTCATTATTGAAGCTTCAAAACCTTTCATATTCGGGGTTCCGATTTCTTTTTTGTTTTCAATTAATGCATTAACAATTTCCGGCGGATCATCAGTTGGCAAATCCCTTTCATAAATTCCATCATAGGCTACTTCAGGTTCTCTACCGTATCTTAAATAGATAAATAATGCACTAATAGGGCTTATAAGTGTCAATAATCCCAAGATTATATAAGCCACGCTCCAAAAATTTCGTTCGTTAATGCTGTCTTCTAAATTTTTCAGTATCATTTCGCGACCATTTTTGTCAACGTTTTTTGCATATGCTGCATTGTCATCGAAGTCGGTTAATGGCATTAAAACGAGTAATTCATAGAATTCGCCTTTTGGAATTGAATTGCTTTCTGCTGTAATTGTATTGTTGTTTATTGATGATGTTTCATTGTATTCCTGAGGATTTAGGAAATATTCATTTCCGCTGTCTCCTGGTAA
The DNA here is from genome assembly GCF_050872065.1 of Methanobrevibacter sp. Classification (GTDB taxonomy): domain Archaea; phylum Methanobacteriota; class Methanobacteria; order Methanobacteriales; family Methanobacteriaceae; genus Methanocatella. The sequence continues at coordinate 13,877 of NZ_JBNMGD010000006.1, read as the reverse complement.
ATGTATGCTGGCTGTTAACTTATCTACCCCTACATCCCACTCTTCACCCCAGAGTTTAAATTGAAGAGCTCCAATATCATTAAAAAGAGTTACTACATTAGTCATATCATAGCTAATGTAAATTTTCACGTTACAGTCTTTTATTCCCTGTGTGTGAGCAGCATCAGAGTATAAATAAATCTTTAAATGTTTATAACCGTCATCATCATCAATTTCTTTTAAAACAGGATATGCTCCCTGGGCATCAACCTTAATATTTTCAATGCTTTCTCCGGATTTTAGGGGAATGTCTCTATAAACTCCATTAAAAGCTCCGTCAAATGAATAATCATATTCTTCTTCTACATGTAGCAGACCATCCTTTCCAACTGTTAAGTCAACAAATGCATGTGTTATTGAATAGCTTCGGTCATCATCATCTGCTGATACACATGAAAGGGTGGAAAACAGTATTAGAAACAACATGATTATACAAAATGTTTTTCTAATAGTCATATAAACCCACCATTTATTATTTTTTTAAAATTCAACTTTAGGTACGGCCTTTTCTGTTTCTGGAGCTTCAAAGAATGTTTCTTCTTTAAAACCGAATAAACGTGCAAGAATGTTGCTTGGGAATTGTTGACATGAATTATTGTATTTTAAAACAACATCATTGTAAAATTGTCTTGAATATGCAATTTTATCTTCAGTTTCACTTAATTCATTTTGCAATTCTTTAAAATTAGTGTTGGCCTTTAAATCAGGATAACTTTCAGCAACTGCAAAAAGTGTTTTCAATGCTCCTGTTAACTGGTTATCTGCAGCACTTACTTCTTCAATAGAAGATGCATTCATAACTCCTGCTCTGGCTTTGGTAACTTCTTCAAGAACACCTTTTTCGTGAGAAGCGTAACCTTTAACAGTTTCAACAAGATTAGGTATTAAATCGTTTCTACGCTTAAGCTGAACATCAATTTGTGAATAACTGTTTTTCACACGATTTCTAAGTCCAACAAGATTATTGTACATATGTATTATTGTTCCAATAACAATAACTATTATTACCACTATAACTATTATTATAAGGCTCATTGTATCACCACATTGTTATATATATAAGTAGGATTGATATATAATTTTGTTTTCCGTATAGTAAAAATAAATTAATTGATGCAATCATTTAATTTGTATAAATTATAGCTTTTAAACAATACCTTTATATAGGTGAAAGTTAATACATTATTATATCATATTGTTCTAGACGATATGATTTGCAAGTATTTGCTAGCTATTATATGCCGAGATAGTCTAGCCTGGTAAGGCGCGAGACTGGAAATCTCGTGGGCGTTCAGCCCTCCTGGGTTCAAATCCCAGTCTCGGCGTTTATTAGTTTTTAACTATATTTTTTTAACTTTATTAAAATACTTGTTAAGCTGATATTTTTGCACTCTTAGTTATCATTAACTAAGTTTATAACTGTTGAAAGAACTGTGTTTTGAAAATCAAAACATTCGAATCTATTACTAACGTCTCGTAGATTCGCTCTATAAATGGAGGTTATTTAATGGAAGACGATTTTAAACATTTAGTGCGTATTTCAAGAAAGGATGTAAATGGTAATAAAACCATCGAACATGCTTTAACTGAAATTAAAGGTGTAGGAATCTCTTTATCTAAAACTATGTGCCGTACTTTAGACTTAGATTTAGATGCTAAAATTGGATACATCGCTGACGAAGATGTTTTAAGAATTGAAGAAATTTTGGAAAACCCTCAGAAATTTGACATTCCAAGATGGATGTTAAACCGCAGGGAAGACTATGAAACTGGTGATGACATTCACTTAATCGAATCTGATCTTGATATGACTTTAAGGGATGATTTAAACAGAATGAAAAAGACCAGAAGTTACAAAGGTAGAAGACACGAAGTTGGTTTACCTGTTAGAGGTCAAAGAACAAAATCTACTTTCAGAAAAAGTTCTTCAGTTGGTGTAAAACGTTCACGCGGATAGACATGGAACTTTTTTTTAAGAAATTTAATATTTTAAATTCAATTTTATAAAGGAGATGTTTTAATGGGACAACCTAGAAAATCAAGGAAAAAGTATAATACACCACCACATCCTTGGAATGCGGAAAGAATTAAAAATGAAAATAAATTAATGGCTAAATACGGTTTAAAAAATAAAAAAGAAATTTGGAAAGCTGATACTTTAGTCAGAAGATACAGTAGGGAAGCAAGATATTTACTCGGTTTTGCTACTGATCAAATGCAAGATGAAAAATTAGAATTATTAGGACACTTAGCTAGAACTGGTATTTTGCCTGAAGGTGCTGCTCTTGAAGAAATCTTAGATTTAAATGTAGAAGATATCTTAAGAAGAAGATTACAAACTATTGTATATAATAAAGGTTTAGCTCGTACTCCTAAAGAAGCAAGAATGTTTGTTGTACATGGACACATAGCTTTAAATGGTAAGAAAATTAATTCACCAAGTTATGTTGTTTTAAAAGGTCAAGAAGATGATATTGGATTTTACCGTTCTTCACCTGTAGCTAAACAAATTGAAGAGTACAACAATAATAAAGCTGACAAAGTTAATACTGAGGAATAGAGGGTGTAATTATGGCAAAAGATGAAAAATGGGGTATAGCTAATATTTACTCATCATTCAATAACACTATTATTACTGTAACAGATATTACTGGTGCTGAAACTATTTCCCAATGGTCTGGTGGAAAAGTTGTACGTGCAGATAGACAACAAGCTTCACCTTTCGCAGCTATGGCTGCAGCAAATAGAATTGCTGATGATGCAAAAGAAAAAGGATTCGTTGGTTTACATATTAAGGTAAGAGCTCCTGGTGGAAATGGACCTAGAAGTCCAGGTCCTGGTGCACAAGCAACTATTCGTGCTTTAGCAAGAGCTGGAATTAAAATAGGAAAAATAGAAGATATTACTCCTATTCCTCACGATGGTACTGGAAGACCTGGTGGTAAAAGAGGAAGAAGAATTTAGATGGAAGGTTTAATATGGAGATAGAAGTTAAAAGTCAAAACGATGATGAAATTGTATTCATTGTTCGTGATGCAGAAGTGCCTTTTATTAATGCAATTAGAAGATGCGCTATGGTCAATGTACCAAAAATAGCTATCGAAGATGTAAACATTATTAGAAATGATTCTGCTATGTTTAATGAGGTACTTGCTCATAGACTTGGTTTAACTCCTTTAGTTTCTGATTTTGATGCTCTTGAAGGATTACTTTTACCTGAAGATGATGATTGGGAAGAGTATGCTAACGGAATTATGTTCACTTTAAATGAAGAAGGACCTAAAGTAGTTTATTCAAAGGATTTAATATCTTCAGACTCAAAAATTAAACCAGTATACGATACCATTCCTTTAGTAAAACTTAAAGATAATGAAAAACTTAACATTGAAGCTGTTGCAAAAGTTGGATATGGAAAAGATCATGCAAAATGGATGCCAACTACTGTTTGTGCTTATAAACAATATCCTGAAATCACTTTCAATGATGATTTGGAGATTGATTATGACTGTGCATCTGCATGTCCTAGAGGTGTTTTAAAATCTGATAAAAGATCTAAAAAGATTAAGATTTTAGACATTGAAAACTGTTCTATGTGTAAGAGTTGTGTAAGAGCTTCATCTAATGGATACATTAATGTAGGGTATCGTGAAAATGATTTCATATTTAGAATAGAAACTGATGGATCAATGCCTCCTAAAGAAGTTTTATTAAAAGCTTGTGAAGTATTAGGTGAAAAAGCAGATAAGTTTATCAGATTTAGTGAAGAAGGAGGAAGTAAATAATGGCTAAAAAGATTATAAAAACTAATCCTAACCTTATTGAACTTATTAATAAACTTTATGAACAATCAAGGAACGAAGATGTAGCTATTTGGAAAGATGTTGCACAAAGACTTGAGAGGTCTAATAGAAGAACAGCTGAAGTAAATTTGTCTGATATTGCAAGACATGCTGAAGCTGGTGAAACTATTTTAGTACCAGGTAAAGTTTTATCAAATGGTAATTTAACAGAAAAAGTAGATGTTGTAGCATTAAAATTCTCAGCTAAAGCACAAGAAAAAATCGAAAGTGCTGGTGGAGAATGCATCGCAATTGATGAAATAATCGAATCTAATCCTAAAGGATCAAACATTAGGATTATGGAATAGGTGTTATTATGATTATTGATGGAGAAGGATGCGTTTTAGGAAGATTAGCTAGTGTAACTAGTAAAAATCTTTTAGAAGGCGAAGAAGTAATTATTATTAATGCTGAAAAAATTATGTTAACTGGTAATAAAGATTGGGCTTATGCTAAATACAAACAAAGAGTTGACAGGGCAAGTATTTCTAACCCTCGTGATTTAGGTCCTAAATATCCTAGAAGACCAGATGATATATTTAGAAGAACTGTAAGAGGTATGTTACCTTTCAAAAAATCTAAAGGTAAAACTGCATTCAAAGGATTAAAAGCATTTGTTGGCGTACCTGCTGAATATGCAGATGCAGAACTCACCGCAGTTCCTGAAGCAGAATACAGAAACATTAAAAAAGGTATCGAATTAGGAGAAATCTCTAAACTTTTAGGAGCTACCTTTTAGATAAATGGATGTGTAATTATGGTTAAAGTTATTCATACTAGTGGAAAACGTAAAACAGCTATCGCAAGAGGTACTGTTCGTGAAGGAACTGGTAAAGTTAGAATTAACAGAGTTCCTTTAGAACTTTATTCTCCAGAGCTTGCTAACTTAAAATTACAAGAACCATTAACCTTAGCTGGCGACTTAGCTAATGAAGTGGATATTAATATCCATGTTATTGGTGGAGGAGTAATGGGTCAAGCTGAAGCTGCACGTATGGTTATTGCAAAAGGACTCGTTCAATGGTCACAAGATATGGATTTAAAAGATAAATTCATTCACTACGACAGAACCATGTTAGTTGGTGACCCAAGACGTTCCGAACCTAAAAAATACGGTGGTCCTGGTGCAAGAGCTCGCAAACAAAAAAGTTACAGATAATTTTTTCTGTACTTTTATATTTTATTTAAATTAAAAAGATGATATAAATGATTCCTATTAGGTGTTTAAGTTGTGGAAAACCTGTATCAGCAGTATTTGATGAATATAACAAAAGAGTTGCTGCTGGTGAGAAATCTAAAGATGTTTTAGATGATTTAGGTTTAACTAGATATTGTTGTAGAAGAATGTTAATTTCTCATGTTGAAACATGGGAATAATTTTACATATGTAGGGATATTTTTTTAATAAAAATATAATCTTGGTAAAATATATGCCTAAAATGGAAGTAATATTCATGGATGTTGAAAAAAGATTGACAAGGTTTGAAAGAGCTAGACTTCTCGGAGCTAGAGCAATTCAAATATCAATGGGTGCTAGACCTTTAGTTGAAATTAAAGATTCTTTAGATCCTATTGATATAGCTTACGAAGAACTCAAAGCTGGAGTTTTACCATTAGATGTTATTAGATATGAATAAATAGTATATCTATTTATTCCTAATATTTATTTAAAAAAAATAAAAAATACCAATATAACTCTATAAATTAACTTACTGATTTTTTCGGAGTATAGGTTAGTTGGTAATAAATTAATTGGCACTGAGGTGTTTTTTTTGGTTAGTATAATAGAGGACGTCCAAGTTCGAAAGATTTTGGACAGCAGAGGTAATCCTACTATTGAAGTAGATGTAATTACTTGGAATAGTAAGGGTAGAGCTGCTGCACCTAGTGGAGCAAGTACTGGTTCACGGGAAGTAGTACCGTATCCTAAAGGTGGAATCGATGAAGTTGTTAGTGAAATGGAAGATTTAATCGCTTCTGAACTCATAGGGATGGATGCTGAAGATTTAGCAACTATTGATGAAGTATTAAAAGAAGTTGATGGAACAGATAATTTATCTGCTATTGGAGGTAATACTACTGTTGCTATCTCAATGGCAGTATCTAAAGCTGCAGCTGCATCTTATAACATGCCATTATTTAAATACATTGGTGGGAATTTAGTAAACGAATTACCTTTTCCTTTAGGAAATATGATGAATGGTGGAGCACATGCAGGTATTAATGCACCAGATATTCAAGAATTTTTAGTTGTTCCTGTTGGAGCTACTAATGTTGGTGATGCAATTTTTGCAAATGCATCTGTTCATAAAAGATTAAAAGATTTAATTCAAACTAAGGATTCAAACTTTACTGGAGGTAAAGGTGATGAATGTGGTTGGGTACCTAATATTTCAAATGATACTGCTTTAGAAATTCAAGCTCAGGCTTGTGAAGAAGTAGGGGATGAATTAGGTATTGAAATTAGACCTTCTCTTGATATAGCTGCATCTGAATTATGGGATGCAGATGAGCAGAAATATATTTATGCTCAAGACGGTATTAAAAGAGATACTGGAGATCAAATTGATTTCGTAAAAGATATTATTGATACTTACAATATGTTTTATGTAGAAGATCCATTTGATGAATCTGACTTTGGAGGATTTTCTCAATTGACTGCGAAAGTTGGAGATAAATGTCTTATTTGTGGTGATGATTTATTTGTAACAAATAAAGAATTATTATCCAAAGGTATTGAGATGAATGCTGCGAATGCTATCATTATTAAACCTAATCAAATTGGTTCTTTATCTGAAACTTATGCTACTGTCAAATTAGCTAAAGAAAATAATATTGTTCCTGTTGTATCACATAGATCTGGTGAAACTACCGATGAGACTATTGCTCATTTAGCAGTTGGTTTTTCATCTCCGTTGATTAAAACTGGAGCTATTGGTGGGGAAAGAATAGCTAAATTAAATGAACTAATTCGTATTGAAGAGGAACTTCCAAATTCAACTATGAGTAAATTCAAATAGTTTTGGAGAAAGTAATTATGGCTAAAGTGACTATTGATTATGATAAATGTGATGGTGCAGATTGTGCAGAATGTTCTGACGTCTGTCCTATGGAAGTATTAGTTCTTAAAGGAGACAATATTGAAATTGTTGATCCTGAAGAATGTAGTTATTGTGAAGTATGTATGGACGTATGTCCAAATGATTGTATTAAAATTGAAGATGATTTTTAAATAGGTGATAAAATGGCAAATGATGAACTTTTAATTGATTTAGATAATTATTTAGCTGCTGGTTTACACATTGGTACTCAACAAAAAACCAGCGATATGGAAAAATATATATTCAGAGTAAGATCTGATGGTTTATACGTATTAGATATTCAAAAAACTGATGAAAGAATCAGACAAATTGCAAAACTTTTAGCAAAATATGATCCAGAAGATATTTTAGTAGTAGCTACCAGACAATATGGTCAAGCTCCTGTTAAAAAATTCGGAGAAGTTACTGGTGCAAAAACTATTCCTGGTAGATTCATCCCTGGTACTTTAACTAATCCAAATTATGCTAAATTCATTGAACCAAAAGTTATTGTTGTAACTGACCCAAGATCTGATGCACAAGCAGTTTTAGAATCTAAACAAAACGGTATTCTCGTTGTTGCATTATGTGATACTGAAAACTTACTCAGTTTTGTTGATATTGCAGTACCTGTTAACAACAAAGGTAGGAAAGCTATCGCTTTAGTTTACTGGTTACTTGCAAGACAAATTTTAAGAGAAAGGGGAGAAATTCCTGAAGATGGTGAATTGGATATTGATTCTACTGACTTTGAACTTAAATTTTAAGTGAGTTAAATGTTAAGAAAACCTGCTGTAGCTGGATCATTTTATCCAAATGATGCCGAAAATCTAAAAAAACTAATTGAAAGTTGTTTTTTAGATGAATCTGGCGTTGGTTTCTTGCCTGATTTAAATAAGTTTGAAGGTAAGAATTATCCTGTCAATGTAATGGTTCCACATGCAGGTTATCAATATTCTGGTGCAATAGCTTCTCATAGCTATTGCAATATTGTTAAAAATGGTTTTCCTGAAGTTTTTATTATTATAAGTCCAAATCACACTGGTTTCGGTAGTGAAATTTCTGTTTTTAATGAAGGTGAGTGGATAACACCTTTAGGGAATGTGGAAGTTGATAGTGAATTTGCAGATGAAATAATTTCTATTTCTGATATTGCAAGTTCAGATTTCAGTGCTCATGTTCATGAACATAGTATAGAAGTCCAATTACCTTTCCTTCAATATTTTTCGTCTGATTTTAAAATTGTTCCAATTACTATGGGAACACAAACTTTTACGACTTCAAATGACTTGGCTAATGCTATTTTTGAAGCTGGAAACAAGTTAAATAAATCTTATTGTGTTATTGCAAGTACTGATTTATCTCATTTTAATAATCAGGAAAAGGCAAATAAGGTTGATGGTTTTGTTTTAGATGATATTAAAGAAATGAATGAATTCAAACTATTTGAAGAAGTTGTTCAGTATAATATTACAATGTGTGGTTATGGTCCTGTAATGACCAATATTTCACTTTCTAAGAGATGTGAGAAAAAATCTTGTGAGATATTAGCATATCAAACCAGTGGTAATGTTACTGGTGATTTTAGTTCCGTTGTAGGATATGCTTCAGGAGTGTTTAAATAAGGTGTTTTTTCATGATTGCAAAAGCTTCTGCTCCGGCAAAAACTATTTTATTTGGTGAACATTCAGTTGTTTATGATGAACCTGCAATTGCAGGAGCACTTAATAAAAGGGCATATGTTACAATTAAAGATTCAGAATCTGATAAATCTATTTTTAGAGCTTTAGATATAGGTTTTGAAGCAGAATTATTTTTAAAACAAAAGAAATATGTTTTAAAAAAGGGAAAACCAGGTATTATTAGATATATTTTAGAATCTCTTTACAGAGTACATGACCACTCTCCAATCGAAATAACATTATCATCAAATGTTCCTATTGGTTCAGGGCTTGGTTCATCAGCAGCGGTTACTGTAGCTACACTTGCTGCATTATATAGATATCATAATATTCGTTTTACTAAAAAATCTTTAGCACATGAAGCTCATATGGTAGAGCAGGCGGTTCAAGGAATAGCTAGTCCTCTTGATACATTAGTTTCTACTTATGGGGGGCTTGTCTATTTATCCAGAAATAAAAAAATTGAGCATTTTAAAGTAAACTTTAATGCTCCTTTGGTTGTAGGTTATACTACTAGGCATGGAAATACTGGAAAAATGGTTAAAGATGTTAAAAATTTAAAAAATAGAAATCCAAAAATTATTAATCCTGTAATTACTGCAATGGGTAATTTAACTAATTATGCAAAGCAAGCTATTTTGAAAAAGGATTATAATAAAGTTGGAGAATTAATGAATATCAATCATGGATTTTTGGATGCTATTGGTGTTAATACATTAGAATTATCTCGTATGGTATATAATGCAAGAGAATCTGGTGCTATAGGTTCTAAAACTACTGGTGCTGGTGGTGGAGGAAGTATTATTGCACTTTGTCCAGGTAAAGTTGAGGAAGTTGCAAATGCTATTGCTCGTGATGATAATATTCTAAAAGTTAAATTTACTAGAAGAGGAGTCTCTTCAAGGGTTTATAAGTGATTTCATGATTATTTTAAAAATTGGGGGAAGTAGTTTAACTAATAAAGATTCTTCTAAAAGTGAAGTTAATTTTAAGAGTCTTGAAAGAATTGCTTTAGAGATTAAATCTTCTTTAGATAATTCCCCAAAAGAGTTAATTATTGTCCATGGTGCTGGATCATTTGGACATCCACCTGCTAAAAAATATAAAATTGGTGAAGTATTTGATAAATCTGAGTATCCGCAAAAAAGAATAGGATTCTGCGAAACTCAGAATGCTGTTAAAAAATTAAATGCGTATGTTTGTGAAGCATTTATTGAACAAGGTTTACCTGTTGTTGCAATTCCAGCTTCAAGTTTTATGACAGCTACTAATAAAAGAATAACTCATGGTAGCTTAGATTCATTTAAAAATTATTTAAAAAAAGGATTTATTCCAGTAATTTATGGTGATGTGGTATTGGATGATGAATTAGAAATGTGCGTTATTTCCGGTGATCAGTTAATTCAATACTTAGCAATGAATTTAAACCCTGACCAGGTAGTTCTTGGAACTGATGTTGATGGTGTGTATAACAAAAATCCAAAAACACACGATGATGCTGTATTTTTTGATAAGTTCTCTTCTCTTGAAGATTTAGAAACATTAGAAGGAACTACAAATGTAGATGTTACTGGTGGAATGGTTGGAAAAATTAAAGAATTATTATATTTAGCTGATTTAGGAATTGAATCTAAAATAATAAATGCTGAAGTTGAAAATAATATTTTTAAAGTATTGGAAAATGAAGCGGTAAAAGGAACTGTAATTTCAAGGGGAAATTAACATGATTTCAGATAGAAAATTAGAGCATTTATTGATTTGTGAAAATTATGATGTTTCATTTAAAAATAAGACTACTGGTTTTGAAGACATTGAATTAATCCATAATGTTTTACCGGAAATTGACAAACAAGAAATTGACTTATCTACTTCTGCTTTTGGTAAAAAATTAGATTCACCTTTATTTATTACTGCTATTACTGGTGGACATCCTGCTGCAAAAGAAATTAATAAACAACTAGCTATTGCAGCTGAGAATAATAATATTGCATTAGGTGTTGGATCTCAAAGAGCTGCATGTGAACATTCAGAACTTGAGGATACTTACACTGTTGTTCGTGAGAATGCACCTAATTGTTTACTTGTTGGTAATATTGGTGCACCTCAATTAAATTTAGCTGAAAAAGCAGTGGAAATATTGGATGCAGATATTTTAGCAATTCATCTAAATCCTCTTCAAGAATCAATACAACCTGAGGGTGATTTAGATGCAAGAGGATATCTGGATTTAATTAGTCAAATTACAAGTTCAGTTAATATTCCTATTGTTGCAAAAGAAACTGGTTGTGGTATCTCAGCAGAGTCTGCAAATTCATTAGTTGATGTCGGTGTTGATTTTATTGACATTGAAGGTGCTGGAGGAACTAGCTGGGCTGCTGTTGAAACATACCGTGCTGAAGATAGATATCTAGGTGAAATATTCTGGGATTGGGGAATTCCAACTGCAGTCAGTACTGCCGAAGTTGTTAGTGCTGTTGATGTTCCAGTAATTTCATCTGGTGGAATTCGTAATGGTCTTGAAGCAGCAAAAGCAATTGCTCTTGGGGCAGATGCTGTGGGTATGGCTTTACCATTCTTAAAAAATGCTACTTCACAGGAACAATTAAACAAATTCATTTCAAGATTCAATGATTCATTAAGAATAGCAATGTTTTTAGTGGGTGCTAGTAATATTGAGGAATTAAAAGAATCTAAGCTAGTTATTCGTGGAAAAACAAGAGAGTGGCTTAATGAAAGAGGTATTAACACAAAAAATTATTCAAGGAGATAAAACATGAGCGTTGAAGTAATCGCTATTGGAGGATACCAAGAAGTTGGGAAGAACATGACTGCTGTTAAAATTGGTGAAGATGTCATCATTTTTGATATGGGTATCCATTTGGACAGAATTAGTATGCATGAAGATACTGATATCGATAGAATGCATAGTTTAGATTTAATTGAAAGAGGAGTCATTCCTGATGATACATTAATGAAAGATGTAGATGGTAAAGTTAAAGGAATAATCTTTTCACATGGTCACTTAGACCATATTGGTGCTGTTGCTAAATTAGCACACAGATATGATGCACCATTAATTGGGACTCCGTATACTGCAGCTTTAATTGAAAAACAAATTAAAGGAGAACGTAAATTTAAGGTGAATAATCCAATTAGACCTTTAAACGCAGGTAGTAAATTAAAACTTTCAAAGGATATTACTTTAGAATTTGTTCAATCAACTCACAGTATTCCACAAGCAGTATTTCCGGTTTTACATACTCCAGAAGGAGTTATTGTTTATGCTTTAGATTTTAAATTTGATAATCATCAAAAAGTATCTCCACCACCTGATTATAAAAGATTAAGAGAATTAGGTAGGGAAGGAGTACTTGCTTTGATTGTAGAAACTACTAACGCTACTAATTATAATGAGGTTAAGACTCATTCTGAGCGTGTTGCTCGAAATATCTTGGAAGATGTAATGAGAGGGCCTCTCCAAGAAAAAACAGGTATGATAGTTACTACATTTTCATCTCATGTTGAACGTGTACAAGCTATTGCGGATATTGCTAAAAAAAGTCATAGAGAAATATTTTTCCTTGGTAGATCTATGGAAAGATTCTGTGGTATTGCACAAAAGTTAGGTATCTTAAAATTACCTAAAAATGCAAGTATCTACGGATCTCCTAAAGCAATCAATAAAGCTTTAATGAGAGCTGATGAAGATAGAGCTAATTATCTGCTTGTAACTACAGGGCACCAAGGTGAACCTGATGCATTACTCCCAAGGATTGCTAATGGAAGAACTCCATTCAATATTAAAAAAGGAGATAATGTAATTATTTCAGCACCGATTATTCCAAATCCAACAAATGCTGCAAACAGGCATATTATGGAAAGGAGATTAAAGTTAAAAGGTGCGAGAATTTATCCTAATGCTCACGTTTCTGGACATGCTGGAAGAGAAGACCACAGAGAATTCTTACGTATGTTAAAACCACAACATATTATACCAGCACACGGAGATTTATCAATGCTTGCAGCTTATGCAGAACTTGCAGAAGAAGAAGGATACAGAATTGGATATGATATTCATATCTTAAGGAATGCTCAAGCACAAGTTTTTAAAAGTTAAGAGGTATGTATATGAGTAATGTAAAAGAAATACTTGGAAATTATTCTAAGGATATTACAAAAACAATAGAAGAAGAATTAGCAGTGATTACTCCTAATAATCTTGCAGAAGCATCAGTTTACCTCACAAGAGCTGGTGGTAAAATGCTTAGGCCTGCTTTAACATTAATTACTGCTGATGCTGTTGGTGGAGCTCGTGAATCTGCATTAAAATCTGCAGCAGCTATTGAATTAATCCATACATTTTCACTTATCCATGATGATATTATGGATCAAGATGATATGAGAAGGGGAATGCCTTCAGTTCATAAGGTTTGGGGTGATGATGTAGCAATTCTTTCAGGAGATACATTATTTTCAAAAGCTTTTGAGATTATTATTGGAAATGAAGGAACTACTTCAGATCAAAACAATAAATCTTTAGCTACTGTTGCTGATGCTTGTGTAAAAATTTGTGAAGGTCAAGCATTAGATATGGGTTTTGAGGAAAGATTTGATGTTAATGAAGAAGAATACATGGAAATGATTTTCAAAAAAACTGGTGCACTAATTGCTGCAGCTACTAAAGTTGGAGCTATTATGGGTGGAGCATCAGAAGAAGTTATCAATGCAATGTATGAATATGGTCGTTTAATTGGTCTTGCTTTCCAAATTCAAGACGATTATCTTGATTTAGCATCTGATGAAGAAACATTAGGTAAACCAATTGGATCAGATATTGGTAAAGGTAAAATGACTGTCATTGCGATTAATGGTTTAGCTAGTGATGATAATGGTAGATTGCTTGAAATCTTAAAAGACAATGAAAACTCAGATGAGGATATAGCTGAGGCAATTGATATTTTAACAAATTGTGGTGCTATTGAATATGCTCGTAATTTAGCATTAGAATCTGTTAACCAAGCAAAAGAAGTACTTGAAATATTGGATGATTCTTCATCTAAACAATTACTTGTGGATATTGCAGATTTTGTACTTGAGAGAAGTGCATAATTTTTCTCTCACTTTTTTTTATTTTTTTTATTTTTTTTACTATTTGTCATATGATGAATATATTTTTAATTTACATCTTTTAAAATAATATAATTTCTAGTTATTGATATTTTCAATATTTTTTTTAT